>VRUH01000004.1:0-110468 GCA_019456185.1 Candidatus Glassbacteria bacterium
GAGTGGTCTACGTGCCGGAAATAGTCGCTCCCGACTCCCGGCAGGCAGCCGGCTGGGAAGGGTCCTGGGACGGTCACGAGGGCCGCGGAGCCTGGATCCTGCCCTCGAACCGCCGCGACCTCGAACGCGCGGTCCGCAATGCCTGCGGGGGACGGCTGAGTGTGGAAGTCGAGGCTCCCGACTGGGTGGTTGTCGAACAGACCCAGAAAGACAGGCTGATCGTGGTCCATCTGGTCAACTACCGCGACGGAGACACGCGGACAGCGATCCCGGTGGACGTCCGTCTGGATCAGGGGCGAAAAGTCAGGGCGGTCCGCGTGATTAGCCCGGACCGGCCGGATGAACAGAACCTTCAATATACGGTCGATAACGGCCGGGTATATTTCGTGGTGCCTGAACTCGAAGTCTACGACATGATAGTAATCGAGCAATCCTGACAAGCTTCGGGAGAGAACTTTTACTCCGCTCCATTCTCAACTCGATGACAGGAGTTAGCGATGAGAACTGCTGCCTGGTTTGTCTCGTTGTTCCTGCTGGCCGCTGTGCTGGTATCCTGCGGGCCCGGTTCCCGGCAATACCCGATCCGCTGGGTTTATATCAGCCGCGGACTGAGCAACGATCAGCACGTGGAGGATATCCGCGAGATCGCCAGAACCGCCAGCGAGCACGGCATGAACGGCATCTACCTCTCGTCTGGTTTTGACGGGATCGACCTCAAGGGCAAGGAATATTTCCGTCGCCTGGGCGAAGTCAAACAGATTGCCGACGAGTATGGCCTGGACATTATCCCGCGCTGCATGGATATCGGCTACAACGGCTCGATGCTGGCGCATAACCGGAACCTGGCCGCAGGGATCCCGGTGCGCGACGCCCTGTTTGTGGTCAAGGGCAAGCGGGTCATCCACATGGCCGATCCAGCCGTGAGCCTTGGCAACGGCGGGTTCGAGAAAGCCGGCCGGAGCGAGGTGCCGGGCTGGGAACTCCCCGGTGCGCTGGGAGAGGTGACGTTTATCGACAGGGAAGAGGTCCGCGAGGGCAGGATCGCGCTGCGGTTCGAGAATTTTGGCGGCAAGGAGGATAATCCCGGCCGTCTGGTGCGCAAAGTGGAAGTCACTCCAGACAGGCTTTACCGGCTCAAGCTGTGGGTCAAGACCAGCGGGATGGATGAGTCCGGCGCGTTCGGCTCCGGCAATTTCCAGGTCCATGTCCTGGGCGGCGAGGACAGGCGCGAACTGACCTACCTCCGGCCCCGGGTGGGACAGGACACCGACTGGACCGAAGTGGTGGTGGGCTTCAACAGCCGCGGCTACGAAATGGTCGAAATCGTGATCGGGATGTACGGAGCGGACCAGGGTACTTTCTGGCTGGACGGGATCAGCCTGGAGGAGATCGGGATGGTCAACCTGCTGCGCCGCGCCGGAACTCCGCTGACCGTCAAGGGTGAGAAAAGCGGCACGGTCTATGAGGAAGGGCGGGATTTTCTGGAAGTCGCCGACAATAACCTGGATTTCAACTGGGACCACGACAGCCCGCCGATCGTGCTCACCGACGACAGCCGGATCAGCGACGGCGAAAGACTGAGGGTCAGTTTCTACCACGGCGTCAAGGTTTACGCCAGCCAGGTTACTGCCTGCATGAGCGAGCCGGAGATATTCGACGTCTGGCGGCGGACGATCCCGCTGATCGAGAAACACCTCGATCCCAAATACTATTTCATCAGCGTGGACGAGGTCCGCGCCGGCGGGACCTGCGCCGCCTGCACCAGCCGCAACATGACCATCGGGCAGATCCTGGCGGATTGCATCACCAGGCAGGTGCAGCTGGTCCACGAAATCGCGCCCGATGCGGAGTGCATAACCTGGAGCGATATGTTTGATCCCAACCACAATGCCGGAGACCGTCGCGGACGGGGCTATTACTACCACGTTGACGGCACGTTCGACAACAGCTGGGTGGATATCCCCCGCGAATTGATCATGGCCTGCTGGAATCACCGGATGCGCCACGAGAGCCTGAGTCATTTCTCTAACCTCGGCTTCCGTACGTTCGGCTGCGGTTACTACGACAAAGACGATATCTCCAATGACACCACCTGGGTCGAGGCGCTGGACGAGACCCCCGGCGCGCTGGGCCTGTTGTACACCAGCTGGCTGAACAAGTTCGAGCTGCTCGATGAGTTCGGCGACATGTTGAGCGCCCATGTTGTGCCCGAGGAAATTGTCCGGAGCTGGAAGCGGTATCCGGTCACAGACTGAATGCTGAAGAGGAGTTGCAATGATGATTGCGATCCGCGGAACCATCCTGCTGGCGGCCGCGCTGATGCTGGCGGCCGGTGCGCTGCACGCGCAGAAAGACTACCGGTATAAATTGGTTTACGTCACGGGCAAGCCGCTGGATAACGCCAGCTTGACGGGGCAGGTCAAGGAACTGGCCGTGACCGCCGGTAACAACGGTCTCAACGGCCTGGTCCTCGATGCCTATTTCGACCGGATCACCCGCGAGGCGCCTTACAGCTACAAGTTCCTCCGTGAGATGGTGGACGCCTGCCGGGAAAACGGTGTCGAGTTTATTCCGGCCATGATGGGCATGGGCTACAATGCTCCGATGCTGAATAATGACAAGCATCTGCTCGAGGGCCTGCCGGTCACCGACGCGCTGTTTATTGTCAGGGGAAGAGAGGCCAGAGTGGCCGACGACCCGGCGGTGGCACTGGTCAACGGCGGGTTCGAGCAGGGCAGCGGCGGCAGCCCGGCGGGCTGGAAAGTCGGCAGCGACAGGGCGAAAGCAGAGATCGACAGCAACGAGAAATACGCCGGGAAATCATCGCTCAAGGTAACGATGAGCGCCGAGGCCGAGGACGATTTCGTTCCGGTGGTCAGCCAGGAAATCACAGTTGCCCCCTGGCGTAATTACCGTCTGACCCTGATGATCAAAACCGAGGGGATCGAGAGCAGGGGCGACGTGTTCCCGATACTGGTGCAGGGCCCCGACGGCCGCCGGCTGCAGTACTACATCCCTCCGCTGCAGGCCACCGCCGGCTGGACCGAGGCCAGGGTGGCGTTTAACAGCCGGGAATACACTAGCGCAAGGATTTCTGTCGGCGCACCCGGCGGCGGCGGCGGGACATTCTGGATCGACAACTACGCTATCGGCGAGGAAGGGCCGGTCAACATCCTGCGCCGCGAGGGCACACCGCTGGTGGTCAAGGGAGAGAAGTCCGGGGTCGTGTATGTCGAGGGCCGCGACTACGAGCCGCTCTACGACCCCCTGATGACCATGCTCTACGATCACGAGCCGCCCGCGCTGAAGCTGACACCCGGCAGCAGGATCGCCGAGGGTGAGCGTCTGAGGGTCAGCTACTGGAACAATCACCCGATCTACCACGGCCAGACGCCGGCCTGTTTCAGCGACCCCGGCATTTACGACTGGTGGCGCAGGAGCGTCAAGTTCCTCCACGAATATATCCGTCCGGAGACGTACTACCTGGGCGTGGATGAGCTCCGCCTGGCCGGCACCTGCGAAACCTGCCGGGCCAGGGGGTTGAGCCTGTCCGAGATGCTGGGCGAGTGTGTCAAGAAGCAGGTGTCGATCATCCGCGAAGTCAACCCCGATGCGGAGGTACTGATCTGGAGCGACATGTTCGATCCGCACCACAATGCCGACTACCCGGATAAGCGGAGGGACTACTATTACCTCAACTATGAGGTTTTCGACAACAGCTGGGAGTATATCCCCAGGGACCTGATAATCGTCTGCTGGTACGGCACCAGGCGCGACCTGAGCCTGGAACATTTTTCCAGCCACGGGTTCCGCACGATCGGCTCCAGCGCGGGCAACCTGGACACTGCCCGGGGCTGGCTGAAATCGCTGGATGCGACGGATAACGCGGTGGGGATGATGTACACCACCTGGAGCAGTAACTACGACATTCTCCCGGAGTTCGGCAAGCTGGTGAACCGGAAGATGGAGTGAGCCTGCCGTCTCTCGTTGCATAAAAAAGCCAGCAGACAGAGCTGTCCGCTGGCTTTTTTACTGTGGGCGAAGAAACTCTCGTCACGATTATAATGTCGGGGCAGACCCATGTGTCTGCCCGCGGGCGCACACGCGGGTGCGCCCCTACAAAATACGGAATGTTATTTCTGATACAGAACACTAACGCTACTGTGACTCCAACCGTCTGGCCGCGCCCAGGAGGTTGACATCCAGCTCCAGCGCCTCGCGGAACTCCGCCTTCGCTTCTCCCTCATTGCCCCGGCCCAGCAGGCCGAGTCCGAGCAGGTAGTGGGCTTCGGCCAGCCACCGGTTCTCGCTCTCGCCCACGCCGAACTTGGCGAAGTAGTCTATTTCCCGGCTGCTTTCCAGACGGTCCCGGCCGGTCGACTCCAGCGCCTCGAATATCTGCGCGGCCTTGTCCCGCTGTCCCAGTTCCAGATAAGCCAGCGCCTGGGTGTAGGCCAGCTCGCTCACCGGCGGCCTGAGGTTTTGCACAGCCAGTTCGTACTGTTTTCCCGCCTCCGCGCTTTGTCCCATCGCGGTATAAGCCCTGCCGATAAAGTACATCACCTCCGGCTCCCGTCCGCCGTTACGCGGGCGGCCCACTGCCAGGTTGGGCGGCCAGGTCAACGCCAGCATGAAATCCTCGAGCGCGGCCTCGTGCCGCCCGTTATTCATCCGGTTGCGGCCGCGGGCCAGCAGGGCGTCCACCCACACGTCGTGGATGTTCCCGCTGCCCTCCCAGACCGCGAACGTATGGCTTGTCAGCAGGTCTATCGCCCGGTCGTAACTGCCCTGGCGGACATAGAGCACGATCTCGCGCGCCAGGATACCATCGTGCTCGTCCACAACCGGCTGGCGTTTTTCCAGCAGGGCCAGCCGCTCCACCGGAGTTTTGCCGGCCGTTTCATAAAGCTGATCCAGTTCCAGCAGGATCCGCGCGTCATCTGGCTCCAGTGCGTGCGCCCGCTCCAGGCTGACAATCGCCTGTGACCGGTTACCGTTTACCCGCGAGTATGCCAGCCCCAGGTTGCGGTGCAGGGTGGAGAAATCGCCGCCCAGCCGCCGGGCTTCCTCCCAGAGGGCCAGCGCTTTTTCGGGCTGATGGTCGAACAGCAGGTTGCCCAGGTAGTAGCGCGGCATCGGGTCGCCGGGGCGGCTGGCGATGGCGTCGCCGAGGATCATGATACTCTCCAGCCGGAACGGAAACACCAGCTCCGGAGTTTGGCTCGACGCCTGCGTGTAATATTGTCCGGCCAGGGTGGAATTTCCCATCATTTTGTGACAGTAACCGAGGAAATAGTAGGCCATCGCTTTCGAGCCATCGGTCAGACTCGGCGCGTCGGTGACTCCGCCGGCGTTATAACTCCGGTATGTTTCCTCAAGGTCCACCAGCCGTTCGAGCACCGCGATCGCTTCATCCCACAGGCCGCAGCCGCCGTAGTCCGCCGCCAGTTCGAGATAGCTCTGGCACGAGCCGCGCATCCTCACGGCCAGGGAATCCATCACGGCCCGCCCTGCCGAAAACCCGCCCATTGCCTGCAGGGCCAGGCCCAGTTCGTTGGCGGCCCAGTGTTCCAGCGGGTCTTCTTCCAGCAGCAGGCGCGCCACCTCGACAGCCACCTCGGGGCGGTCGGTTCTGCGCAGGATTGCGGCTTTGAGGCAGAGCGCGCGGTTGTTAAGCAGGTTTGCGCTCAGGCTGCGGTCCAGATAGTCGAGGGCCTGGTCGAACTGTCCGTTCCAGGTGTCGAGCCGGGCGATCTCGTAGAACGCGGGGGCGTAAAACGCTAAGCTCCAGCTTGCGTCGAACAGGGCGTCGCGCGCGCCGTCCAGGTCTCCCAGGGCGCGGCGGGCCAGGCCGAGATAGTACAGCGCCTCTCCATCGCGCGGCCGGGTATGCTTGGCCGTAATCCTGGCCACCGCCCGCTCCAGGTGCTTTTCGGCTTTATCGAACATCCCCCTGCGGATCGCCAGGATTCCCAGGGCCATGTTGTTGCGGTAGTCGCCGGGATCGCGGCGGAGCGCTTCCTCGTAGTACGGTTCGGGAGCGATTGCGGAGTTGTGGAACTGCTCCAGCCGCTGGCCCGCCAGGTAGAGTTCCTCGGCAGAGCCGATTTCCTCCGGAGCATCCGGCGGGGTAACCGCCTCGGGTTCCGGTCGCTCCTGCTGCGGCTCCTCCTTGTATCCGACAAGCACGTTGCCGCCCGAGTCGAACAGAATCGCTTCCAGCCCGCTCGCTTCAACACCCGCGGGAAGAGAAAGCTCCATGCTGAACGGCGCATCCGGGGCCACGTCGGCAGTTTCGTCCAGCAGCACCTGATCCCCGGCGCGAACCAGCACGCGGGCGGACTGGAACGCGGCCGATGCGTTAAATGCCACCTTAGCCCGGCCCCCGCCCGCCGGCTCGATATTCACCGCCGCGTCGAGCGTAGCCTCCTTGACCCCGCCGATCCCCGACAGGGGCCACCAGGTCATGGTGAACTTCTTGGTCTCGAACGGCTGGATCCAGCTGTAATCGGGCTGGTTGTCGCTGTACGCGCCGATCATCAGCTCGATATAGGGCCCGTCCTCGTCGGTAAGCACGTTGTCCCACATCCGGCCTGCGTCGCCCGGACCCCATTCCCAGAGTTTCTTGCCCGGCACCAGGTGATGATCGGCCACATGCACCACGCCGGCGCGCAGGCGGTGGTTGTAGCCTGCCAGGAAATCCTGCTTGGAATTGTAGGCGAAAATGGAGATCGGCGAGGGATGGGCTTTCCACCAGTTGAGGTCGTCGCCGGGACTGTAACCGTCGCGGCCCAGCACGTCGCCGCCGGGATGAATCGGCCAGCGGGTGAACTCGTGCTTGCCATGACCCGTTCCCCACTGCTGCGGCGGCGGGAAAATGATCTGGTAGGACGAATCCGCATGGACAGCCACGTTGGCGAAAAAGAGGAAAGAGTTGACCATCGGAGTGCGGTTATACAGCCTGCCGGTCACCTCAACCTGGCTGCGACCGGGTTTGAGCGTTACGCCGACCATCCATTTCATCCGGTGCCGCCACTCGGTCTCGCCCATCCAGACCGTTTTGCTTCCATCCGGCTTTTCCTCCAGCCGGTAGTCGACCGGCTGGAAGGTGGAGGTGCGGTGATGGTGCGGGACGTTCCACTCCACGCCGCCCGAGAGCCAGGCTCCCAGCACCGAGATCAGGCCTGGTTTGATCACCTGCTGGCGGTAGAAAAAATCGTAACCGGTGGTTTTGTCCACCGCGCTGAAAATCCTTCCTCCGCCGCCCGCACCGGGCATCAGGCCCACTTTCACGTACTCGTTCTCCAGGTATACCATCCGATGGGAGCGCATTTCCTTGCGGTGCTTGATATCGGCCAGCAGAGGATAGGGATACACCCGGCCCTGGGCGCCCTGATACACGCGGCCGGCGTAGAATATCGGGTCGTCCTCGGGCGGCCCGATCAGATAGGTAGGCAGTTCCACGTCCTCTTCCCACATCGTCACCTCGGCCGCGGCGGGGGATGCCGCCAGCACGGCGAGAACCGACATCAGCAGAACAGCGGTAAACATTTTGTGACGCATGCAAACACTCCGACAGGAAGAGTTATAGTGTGTAACCGGTTTGGATGAATTGAAATATAACCGGCGGCAGGTTGATGGAAAAGGTAAAACACGGCCACGGGATATTTTTTTTTGAGACCTTTGATTTAATCCCAAACCGGTTGCAGAAAATATTTTTTGGCACCCCTATGGCGGATTTTATATGATAAAATGAGCTTTAAACTCAAATATATTACATATTTCGTAGGGGCGGACACATGGGTCCGCCCGCGGGCGACCGGCGGTCACCCCTAAGGGCTCGGCGGTATTATTGTTTCAAAGTTCTCTCGTTTACAGCTTGCGGGATTGGCTAAGTTGCACGTTGCAGCCCGTGCCCCCCGGAGGCTCTACCTCAGTTGCTGGCCCTGGACCGACAGATCGACTCTCCCGGTGCGCGAACGCAACGGAGGGCTCTACCGCACAGAAGACGGCGGAGCCAGCTGGAAACTTGTATTCGACCAGTCGGCCCATGTCTATGCCGCCGCGCTGGACCCCAACAGTCCCTCCACAATCGTGATCAACACGTTCGACAGCGCCGCTTTCCGCAGCGATGACCGCGGGCAGAGCTGGTATCGGCTGGAGGGCTACGACTTCAAGTGGGGCCACCGTCCCGCGTTCGATCCGCATAATCCGGGGATGATTTACCTAACTACCTTTGGCGGCGGAGTGCATTACGGCCCCGCGATGGGTGCGCCGGGGGCCGAAGGGACGTTTGTGAACGGGGATTTCCTGCGCTGGCGGTAGGAAAGATCATTCCGGCTCGCCGATCATTTCCAGGTAGCGGCGCGACCGGTCGTCGCCGGGGTCATACTGCAGCGCCATGCGAAACGAACTGACGGCCTGCTCCGCCCGCCCCTGGGCGTACATCACTATTCCCAATCCTCTCCAGGCGCGGGCCAGTGTGGGGTCTGTCCTCAGCGCTCCGGAAAACATCTCTCCGGCTTCGGCGAACATTCTCTGCTCCAGATAGCGGATTCCCAGATTGAGCATCGACTCCACGTGCTGCGGGTCTTTGGACAGCGCCTGCTTGTACTGGTTCAGTTCGAGCTGTTTTTCGCCCAGCCTGCCGTAGCCCAGTCCCAGATAATAGTGAGCCTCGGCGCTGGTTGGATCTACCACCACGGCCTGCTGGAGGGCTTCCATGCCCTCGTCGTCAAGCCCTTCGGAGAAAAGCGCCAACCCCAGGTTAATCAGCAGCGCCGCGTTTTCCTGCCCGAGCCTCCGCGCGGTCCGGTAGTGGCGTACGGCGCTGCGGTAGTTCTCCAGCTTGAACTCGATATTACCCAGGGTGCTGTGAATCGACGGATCGTCGGGGCTTTGCTCGATCAGCCGGCCGAACAGGTCCCGGGCCTCGCCGAAGCGCCCGTGCTCGGCCAGGGCCATGCCGGTCCGCAGGCCGACCCTGTAATTGTCACCGGCGTAGCTCAGCATCCGCTCGTAATAGTCGCCCTCGGCCAGGTAGTCGTCACGGTAGCGGGCATACTTGCAGCTTGCCGGGTTCATCCGGGCGGCCGAGAGGAAATCGCGGCGCAGGAGATAGGCTTCCGCCCGCCAGTATGGCCTCAGACTGTCGTCGAGCGCGGCCGCGCTCAGGCTGTCCAGCCCGGACAGGTAACCCGTCACAGGTTCCCGGTTGCCCTCCAGCATCGACAGGATTTCATGCGGGCCGGACTGTTCACCGGTGAACTGGTAAAACGGCAGGTCGTCGGTGCTGACCCGCGCTCCCGCGCTCATCCGGCGCGCGCCCTCTGGTCCCATCAGGAAACAGTCCAGCAGCTCCAGCGGACTGTCGAGGCACCACGGCTCCAGATCGGCGGCAACATGCTCCTCGGCCAGCGCCGACCTCAGCGCGGGGAAGTCGATATCCAGCGCAGCGGGTGTGCCCGCAAGCACAGTATAGTCCTTGGTCTGCCAGATACTGGTGTTGGGAAACACGGTCTGGAACGTCCGCACGACCGTATTGTACGTTTCCGGGGAGCCGGAATGCACCGGCAGCCACTGAGCCATCACCCCGCCCGGATTGAGCCGGGAGGCGCACAACCTGTAGAATTCCACCGTGTAGAGCAGCCAGCTGTCCACCGACGCAGGATTGGTGGCGTCGGAGATAATCACGTCGTAGCTGTCGCGGGTGACAGCCAGGTAGTGACGGCCGTCCTCGAGGTGGATTTTCACTCTGGGGTCTTCGACAACCGCCCGGTTCTCCGTCCGGTAGGCGCTGGACGCCGCTGCTACCACGGCCGGTTCCAGTTCCACTACGTCCAGCCTGTCGATCGGGTGGACCGCCACCGCGCCGCTGGCAATCCCCCCGCCGAAAGTGACCATCAGCACGTTGCGCGGCTCGCCTTCGTGCAGCAGCAGGGGAAGGTGGCCCAGCACCTTGAAAGTCTGCATCCCGGTGAACGAGTTTTCGACCTCGCCGATGGAGTTGATATACAGGCTCCTCATCCCGCTGATCCTGTCCTCCAGCACGACCACCGTCCCCGAGAGTCCCTCGCGGTAGAATACCGGCGTAGTGTAGGGACGGTCTTTGAGAGCGAACCGGCGTACCTGGTTGCCGGGCAGCGCCGCCATGACAACGAACACGGTAACCGCAACCGCGGCGGCGGTCCGCTTGATGGCCGTTGCGTGCCCGGACACTGTCCGCTGGTGGAACAGCAGCCAGAGTCCTGTGGCCAGCACAACCGCGGAAATCAGGATCAGCGAGCCCTGCACGCCCACGGAGCTGATCAGCAGGAAGCCGGCCAGCAGGGAGCCGGAGATTGCGCCCAGCGTGTTGATTGCATATACCTCACCGGTCTGCCCGCCGATATTGTCCGGCTCGGAGACATAGACCGCGCAGACAGCCGGGAATATCGCGCCCAGCAGCAGGGCGGGGACGAGCATGGCGATCAGGGTGTAGACCAGCCGCAGCAGGATCATCGAGACGAACGGGCCGGCGCCGAGGGTGACAAACAACTCCCGGACTGCGGTGTTGATCAGCAGGCTGTCATCGCGCAGGTAGAGTCCGGCGCAGGCCAGGTAGCAGACAATTACGCTCAACGCAAGCATGATTTCCATCCCCGCCAGCAGGAGCAGACGGTCCTTGAACCTGCCGAGCCAGCGGGCATAGATCAGGCTGCCTGCTCCGATGCCGAACAGCATGGTGGAAAGCATCAGGTAATAGGCGTAGATGTCGTTGTGCAGGATATAGCTCAACAGACGCGCCCAGACTATCTCGAACGCCAGCGCGGCAAAACCGGTTATCCCGGCTGCCAGCAGCAGCAGGTGACGTGTATTGGCCGGCAGGAGTGGGGCAGGCGGCTTATCCGCGGGCGGAGACGCGGGGATTCCTTCCGGCAGGCCCCGCGGCAGCAGACGTAATAAGAGCGCCAGCGAGGCCACCGCCAGGTTGAGCATCACTGCGAATTGAAGAGATGAGGTGATACCGGCGGTGCGCAGCAGCCAGAAACCTGTCAGTGCGCAGCCCGCAACCGCGCCGAGCGTGTTCCAGCCGTAAAACGCGCCCACCCGTCTTCCGGAAAGCTCCACATCGCTGGTCGTGAATGCGACCAGCACGGGCAGAGTCCCGCCCATCAGTGCGGTGGGCACAAGCAGGATAGCCAGGGCCAGCAGCACCCTGAACAGATCGACCAGCAGGGGCAAACCTGAGAGCAGATGCCAGGCGGGAGCGACGAGGAAATGGAGCTGGGGGATCAGCCAGCTGGCCGCCAGAGCGGAGAGCGCAACCCCGGTTTCCAGCAGCACGTAGAGACGGAGTCGGTCGGAGACCAGCCGGATCCGCGAACCGACCAGCCAGGCTCCGAGCGCGAGTCCGCCCATGAACGCCGCGAACACAGTGGCGGCCGAGTGGAGGCTGTTGCCCAGCACGAGGGCGAACATCCTCAGCCAGATGGCCTGGTACACAAGTGCCGACACGCCGCTGAAGAGAAACAGCAGGTACAGAGAAACAGTCAGGGCGGACCTGTTAAAGTTCATCCGGTGTGCTCCACCGGCGTCCCGGTATCTTTTATTGAACCGGGGCCGGTACAGAGGAGTTATCTGCTAAAGCAGAATATTATCCATGCGAGCTTTTCAAAGGGTCCTGCCCTTTATTCCCCCCTCGAATAAAACATCACAAGCTCGCCATTGCCGGATATCCGTGGGGAGGTATTCCCGATAATCAATCTCAGCAGAGTGATTACGTCACCAATGCTCCAGACACCGTCACCGTCAATATCGTACGACGGTTCCGCCCTGTTGCGCAAACCTTTCAGCAGCAGGGTCAGGGCGTCGGCCACACTGAAGCGGTTATCGCCATTGAAATCATAGGACGATTGCAGAGCGGAACCAAATTCGTAGGCGCCGATATCGGGAGCTCGTCCCGCGGGTCTCGACTTTTGCAGGAAATCTTCCGGCGGGAGCGAGTCGAGCCGGGCGAGAAGCCAGTCCGTGCCCTCCAGCCCGGAGACCATTGCGCGGACGGTATCCAGCGGCGCGGCGGCGTCGATTGCCGGGCTGGAATCCAGGGGGAAGAAATCGAATTCCGGGATACCGCGGAACAGCGGGTCGGCACGGAAGGAGTGCAGATCGTTGCCGGTATCGGTGCGCCACTGCTCCAGGCTGAGCACAGTCTCGTTGCGTTCCACCAGCGCGCTTTCCTGAACGCCCCAGAACAGGTTGTAATCGCTGATAATGGACCGCAGGTGCTCGGAATTAACCTGAATGTTGCCGCGGCTGCCGCCGGAGACGAATATATTGCCGGTGATAACCACTTTTTCGCTGGTTGTCTGGACATTGACCCCGCTGCGACCCTCACCCGGCGCGTAATAAAGCGTATTGCCGGTGATCAGCACCCGCTTGGAACCCTGCTCGAACGTGCCGGTGTCCTGATAGACTGTGATCCCGCCCGCCAGGTTATTGTGAATCAGGTTGTTGCGGACAATAATATCGTGGACGTGGGTCATGTTGATCGCCGCGCCGCCCGCTGCGCCGTTGTGGTGGACGTGGTTGCGCTCCACCACTCCCTCGTTCAGCACCCCGTCGCCGCCCGGGATCTCCGGGTCGCCGTTGAGATGGATCCCGTTGCCCCGGTTGTGGTGGACATGGTTGCCGCGAATGACAAACCGGTCGCCGCTGTTGGAGTGGTAAATTCCATGCTCGACCTTGCTGTTGCGGGTCTCGTTGTATTCGACAGTCAGGTCGTCGGCGAAACTGGTAAAAATACCCCAGGTATTGTTGTCGGTGAACAGGCAGCCGGAGATTCGCACGTGGTGGGAGAAACGTACCGCTGTTCCGGCTCGCCCGGCGTTACGGACTGTCAGGTTTTCCAGCACCACATAAGCAGCGTCCTGGATCCGGAGCGCATCGATACCTTCCGGGCTGCCGTCGATAATTGCTTCCAGGCTCTCGCCACGGATCACCAGCGGGTTTGTCTCGCCTGCTTCGACAGAGACCTGCACGCCGCCCGCGTACACGCCGTTGCTGATCAGCAGCGTATCTCCGGGGATCAGGCAGGTAACCGCCCGGGCCAGGGTGGCGAATTCGGCGCCGGGGCCGCAGTCGCTGGCGTCGTCGCCGTCCGGGCTTACGTAAAGCGTTCGGGCCTGCGCCCGTGACCCGAGCGCCAGCATGGCAACCAGCACGAGCGCCGGGAAACACTTTTTATAAAGAGTATGCGTCATCGTTTGCGGCAAGCAGCGAAGAATTTTCCATCATTATCCTCAGCAGCGCGATTACGTCACCAATGCTCCAGACACCATCGTCGTCAATATCGTACGACTCCTCACCCGGATTGCGCAAGCCTTTCAGCAGCAGCGACAGGGCGTCGGCGACGTTGAACCGGCCATCGTTGTTGAAATCATAGAGCGACTCTGGCCCTGCGCCCACCTCGAACGCACCGATATCCGGCCCGTCACCCGCGGGGCGCAGGTTTTCGTTGATATCCTCGATCCTGATCGAGTCCAGCCGCCCGAGCAGCCAGCCGGCGCTGTCGAGACTGGCGACCATGGCGCGCACCGTGTCCATCGGCGCGGCCGCATCCACCGCCGCGCTGGTATCCGACGGCACGAAGCTGGTGTCCGGGACCGAGACGAACGAGGGGTCGGCATAGCGGGTATGCTTATCGTTGCCGCTGTTACTACGCCAGTTGCCCAACGAGTATCCCAGCCGGTCGCTGGTGGTGACGATATTGTTGCTGCTGTCGATTCCCCAGAACAGGTTGTAGTCGCTGATCATGGTGCTGGAATAATCGGACCACATCTGCAGCACGGGCTCGAACCCGCCGGAGACCAGGATGTTGTTGACTATCACCGTGCTTTTGCTGGTGGACTGAATATTGATTACAGCGCGTCCACCGGACTTGAAATGGACCGTGTTGTGCATGATCAGCGCGCGCCTGCTGGTATATCTCTGATCATCCGTGTCCGCATAATACGTGAATCCTCCGGCGAAGTTGTTGTAAATCAGGTTATTGCGGCAGATAATATCCTGGACGTGGGTCATGTTGATCCCGGCCCCGCCGCCGGCCCCGTTGTCGTGGATGATATTGCGCTCGACAATGCCGAAGTTCAGCACGCCGTCATCACCTGGCTCGGACATCAGCTCCGGGTCGCCGTTGAGATGGATCCCGTTGCCCCGGTTATGGTGGACATGGTTGCCGCGGATGATAAACCGGTTGCCGCTGTTGGAATGGTAAATCCCGTGTTCGTCCCTGGCGCCGTAACTCTCGTTGTTCTCGAACAGAACATCGTCGGCGAACCCGGTGAACAGCCCCCACTTGTAGTTATTGGCGAATACGCAGTTGCGCACGGTGATATGGTCGCAGCGGATCAGGCTCAGCCCGGCGCGGCTGGAACGGCGGAACGTGAGGCCGTCAACGATAACGTGCGAGCTGTGGTCCAGACGCAGGTTGTCCCTGTTGTCCCGGTTGCTGGTGTCAATCACGGCGTTCAGGCTCTCGCCCATGAGCACGATCGGCGCCTCGGCGGTACCATCCAGTTCCACGAGCGGTCCGCCGGTGTACTCACCCTCGCGGACGAATAAGGTGTCTCCCGCATCCAGACAGCCCAGCGCCGCCTCGAGCGTGGCGAACTCCGCTCCGGCCCCGCAGGCTGAGTTATCATCTCCGCCGGCGGACAGATAGATCGTTTTGGCCGGCGCCGGCAGCGCGGACAGGCACAGGACGAGTGTGATTTTAAGCATGCTGGAATGAAACAGCATGAGAGCCTCCCGTAAAAGCACCGGTTATTGCTCTTTTCCAGTCGATGAAAAGAACCAAAAATCTCCGCTGCGCCGGACTCGCTGGACCATTTGGACAATGCCGGCCGACTTGTAAGCGCGGTTAAACAGGCGCTGCCGATCGTGCTCGCCCCGTCGCATAACGCCGCGCCGGACCTCGCGAAGTACGCCCGGGAATGCAGGTCATTTGAGCCGAAACGGATGTGCCTCTTACGACCTCAAGCCGACCTCGTCCATCAGCCGGGCGGTCTCGGTGTAAGCCTTGCGCACCCACTCGACAATTGCCTCCGGCTGGGGGCAGTACTCTAGCTCGATACTCAGCGCCCCGTCGATATCCATCTCCTTGAGCACCTTCATGAACGGCCGGAAATCGATCACGCCGTCGCCGGGGGGAAAGTCGCCGTGGACCTTGCCGTCGCAGTCGGAGAAATGAACGTGGTGCGCCTTGCCGTCGAGCAGGCGCAGCTTCTCCGGCTGGTCGCCGGCCAGGGCCACGTGGCTCACGTCGATATTGGCGAAGACGGCCGGATTGGCGACATCGTCGAGAAAGCGGGCCATGTTCTCCACGTTGTTGACGATCGAGAGTTTGAACGGTTCGAGTTCCAGCACGATCTCCAGGCCGTTCTCCCCGGCGTAATCACCAATTTGTTTGCAGCCTTCCACGGCCCAGTCCCACTGGGCCTGCGGGGGGATAACTTCCTGCTGCCAGAGGTACTCGCCCAGCACGAGCAGGACATTGCGCGCGCCGATATCGCGGGCGAAATCGACAAACTTTTTGGTCCGCCGGACGTGGAACGCCCTGACGGGGTCGGCGAAATCGGCGATTCCCAGCGAGCAGACCGGGACCGAAATAATCGGCAGGCCGTTGTCTGCGCACACGCGGATAATGGTATCCTTTTGCTCTTTACTGATATCCCAGGCTTCGGTATGGATATCCACCGTGTCGAAGCCGATCTCGGCGATATGGCGGATTCCCTCGCTGAACTCGATCCCAACCTGGTCGAAAGCGCTGTTGATCAGTCCCAGTTTCATGCTTGTTCCCCTTTCAGCCATTTGTCTGGTGCGACGGCGACATGGTTCACCGCCGACTCGTAAGCCGCCTCCACAACGGCCATCGTGCCCAGGTTGCTTTCACCGCCCAGGTTCGGTTCCGCGCCCGTTTCCAGGGCGACCAGCAACTCGGCCATCGGCCCGGCGAACGCGTCAGGGAACCAGACCTCCTCCCAGCGGGGGCTGTGCCACTCGCCGTTGTCGTCAACCGTCGTGTAGTCGATCGTGCTCGGCGTACGCGCCGGGTATTTGGGCCACCCGATAGTCCCTTTGGCCAGCCCTTTGGTGCCCTCGATACGCCAGTGGATTCGGATATCGTCACCCGCCCCCTCGCGTGCCGGACCTGTCCAGACATCATCCCAGGAGGTGGCCCGCAGGCCGGTGTTATCGTATTCCAGGATGTAGAGGCAGATACCGTCCGTGTGCTCGAACTTGGTACGCGGGTCGGGGCGCGTGCTGGCGAACACGCGGTCCGGGTTGCCGAACCAGAAGCGGAACGTATCGAGGTGATGGATCGACATGATCCGCAGGGTGCACCAGCCCTGACGTTCCTGCCACGGCATCCAGTGGGGGATAGCGCGCATGTCGATCGTGGCCAGGACAGGTTCTCCCAGCGCCCCATGATCCAGCAGACTTTTAGCCGCGCGGATACTCTGGTCGTAGCGCATGTTCTGGTTCACCGCCAGGGTGATTCCGGCCTCGCGGCAGAGCCTGACAATCTCGGCGGCCTCGGCGTAATCCGCTCCCAGCGGTTTCTGGGCCAGGATCCCTCGGACATGGTCGGCGTGCCGGACCGTTTTACGCACCATCTCCAGCTGGATATCCGGCGGCACGCCGATATCGACCACCTCGATTTCCTTATCGGCCAGCAGCGCGTTGGCCGTGTCGTAGACTCTGGGGATCTTGTGACGGTCGGCGGCTTTGCGGGCGCTATCGCCCCTGGAGGCGATCGCCACCGGATTGAACCCGGCGTCGCGGTAGGCGACCAGGTGGCAGTCGGCGACGATAAAGCCCGCGCCGATACACCCGATCGGCACGTCGCGGCGAGCGGGCATCACCGGCTTGTAGTCGAGTTGAACACTCACGTAACCTCCTGTCACTTGACAATGATATCGAGCAGAGCGTTGCGCACACGGTCGTAGTCGTCGCCCCGCTGGCTCCAGGGCACGGGGTCCTTCATCTCGACTTCATCCAGCCCGCGCGGGACAATCTCCTTGACCATCGCCAGCACCTTGTCCCTGCCGACTTTGTGCTGGGCCAGCCACATCAGCTCGAAATCCTGCTGGCCGCGGCGCATGTTCTTGAGCCGGATCGAGGGCAGGATCCGGGTCAGGCCGCGGTCCTCTTCGGGGTAAAACGGCATGCGTCCGGGGTAGAACACGATCCCGTCGCCGTTGCCGAAATTCATCCCCCAGCTGATAAAGGTCAGCGGCTCGGTGAATACCCGCTGATGCAGCCGTCCCTTGGGTCCCTGCGAGTTGTGCTGCCAGTGGTTGCCGTGCCAGAGGAACCAGGTGTCGACTCCGTAGAGATACTTGACCCAGGCGTTGACCCGCAGGTCAACAGCTTCGGCTTCCAGGATCACCGAGCCGTAGCGCGGGCGGGAGCCGTTGTAGAACCAGTGGTTCTTGCCCTGCTGTTTAAGTTTCGGCAGGGCTTCCAGGTCCACACCATGGCCGCCGGCCCAGATATCTATCGCCTCATCGAGTTCGGGCGTGTACTGGCGCGTGGTAAACACGGGCAGGCGCTTGCCGGGTCCGGGGTTGGAATGGACCCAGTCGGCATGCTCCTTGATCCAGGGGAACTGCACCTTGCCCGGCTCGTCGATCATGTACCAGAAATAGGTGACATCCGGCGCGTTTTTCTCGAACCAACTCACCCACTTGTCGCTTTCGGCCCGTGTGTTCTCCATGCTGTTCATCACCCTGTCGGTGATCGCACCGTACATCCCGACCGAGAACAGTTTTTCGCCCTCGCCCTCGCCGGGGCCGTGGTAACCGTTGGCGGGAGTAAACGCACTGCCGTCGAGCCAGCCCTTGTACGAATCCATATCCGCCTGGTCGAACGGGTTGCGGTGGGCGTCGCTGCCGCCGACCAGGTCGGCCCGGTGACGGTGGGAGATGAACTTGAGCATCTTCTCGGCTTCTTCGTCGCTCAGCTCCGGGAGATAGGTCTTGATCGTGCCCACGCCGGCATAGAGCCAGATATTCGAGTGGTTCTCGTCGGGAAGGCGGGCCGGCAGCAGTTCGACACTCAGCGGGATGCGGCGTACTTCCGCGCCGTTTTCGCTGACCCGTACCGTGCTGGTATAGACTCCCGCCGGCCAGCGGCGGTCGCGGGGCAGATAGAGGTCCACCCAGAAGCCCTGGTTCTGGGCCGCCTGGCGGGGATTAATCTCCAGCGTGTTCTGCCGGCGGTTGACTTCCTGACGGGTAGGCTGGATATCCAGCGGAAACCCGCCGCGTCCTGTGCGGGCGTCGGTCGGGATCAGCGCGTCCGGAATCCAGCCGGTCATCTTCTCCGGTGCGCTGGCCTCCGATCCATAGAACCATTGCGGTTTGGTGGGGCGTCGCACGCGAAGGTAGTGCTGGCTGAACAGCTCGACAGTCCCGCCCGGACCATAAAGCATTCCACCCGAGCTCATCGCCACGCCCGCGCTCTGATGTACCGGCGGGTCGACAGCGATCTCCACGCCCTTGGCGCCGAGGCTGTCGGCAACGACAATCACCTGGAAGGCCAGCACCTCGTTATAGAGGCCCCGCAGGCTGATCCGCCGGCCGTTCCAGATACTATTTTTGGCTTTGGAGGGATGGTCTTCCTCGTAGCGGAACACTTTCTCGCCATCGCCGAGCGCCCAGGCGTCGATTACCGCCGCCTGCGAGATTGCGCCCGAAAGGAGAAGAGACAACAGTACGACAAAGCTCGTTTTCACCAGACTTCCGTTGGTCACTAGCGCACCTCCATCTGTAAAAGTGAGAACAGAGAACTAGTTCAAATCCACGTAGGCGCCATCGGGCAGCAGGTACTCGATCGGCCAGGTTTCCTGCATGCGCTCGACAATCCCGGCCCAGTCGACCAGCTTGCCGTCGGGAGAATTGACCAGCCCGAGCCCGTCGATTGACCCGGCGGCGGCCGCGGCGAGAGTGTGGGCGTATTCGCGTCCGCTAATATCGAGTGCGGGCAGCCCGAGTTTTTCACTGGCGAATTTACTCACGATTTCCACATCCTCCACCATCTGCAGGAAATACGGCCGCCCGGTGAGCAGGGTATTATAGACGTAGTTGGCCATCACACCGGAAAGCTGGCTGTAATACTGCTCCTTCAGCGCTACCGCCGCCAGCCGGGGATCATCGATACTGGCGACAGCATAGCGCATCATGTTCTCGCCCTGGCCGCGGAAATCGAAACTGATGACATCGTAGCCCTGCTCCAGCAGTTGTTCCACCTGGTTGAAATTGTCCTCACCCAGTTTGCGACGGTGGCCGAGCCAGAGGATCGCTCTGCTGCCGGCGGACCCGGCGTTGGATTTGACATGCAGCACCGGGATACTCAACAGTCCGCTGTGGTGCAAAACGTACCTGTCGATTGTGTAGCCGTTATGTTCAGCCGAGCCGGCTGCCTCCCAGCCGATTTCCTGCAGCGACTTGCCGTAGCGCCAGGGGACTACTGTCCAGCGCGCGATACCGGGATAGTTTCTGCCATGGTAGATGTCCCTGATCCCGATACTGCGGGAGTCTTTCCGTTTGTGATAATAATCGCGGACGAGCTCGAGGAAATGCTTGCCGTCGGGATATTCCACCCGGACCTGGCCGGATTTGGTGGCGTTGAGCTCCTCGACATCCAGCAGTTTGAACGGTTCGAAGCCGTGGCGCTCGGGCAGACCGTTCTGACGGTCGAGGAAGCCGAAAGCGAACAACTGGTTATGGTCGCTGAAGCTGTGCGGATGGTAGCCCTCGCTGATCGCGACCTTGTCCGCATGCCCGAACCGCCGATAAGCGGCCTCGACCTCGCGCCAGGTCTTGCGCGCGCCCTCGATCGGGAAGAAATCCTCGACGGCCACCGACAGCACAAGCGGCCGCGGGTAAGTCAGCAGGCAAAGGCCGGGATGGCCGACACCCGAGGAAACTATCCGGTGGACATCCTGCTCGGGATCGCTGTCGGGATCGCGGAAGATGCGGTTGGCCATTCTCATCGGCAGGCTGCTGATATAGCACGACGGCAGGCCGGCGAAAATCCGCGGCTCCAGGGCCATCGCCAGCGCGCTTTGCACGCCGCCGCCGCTGGTCCCGGTGATCGCAATCCGCTCGGGATCGACTTCGGGGCGGGTGGCGAGGTAATCGAACGCCCGGATGCAGTCCCAGGCCTCGTGGCGCGCCAGGCTGGAACCGGCCAGGTAGGCGACGTTGCCGAAGATGCCGTGTTCCCCGCAGACACGGTTGTAGCGGCTGTCGTTTTTCGTTTTATCCCAGTACTGGCTGCGCTCGCCCTGGCCCACCGGGTCGAGGCAGATAACCAGATAGCCCCGCTGAACCAGGCGGGCTGATATTTCCTGATAGTTACGGAAAGCCTTCGCAACCGGCGAGTGCCCGCAGGTTACAATGACTGCGGGACGTTTACCCTGAAACCCGGCCGGGACATACACCGCCGCGGTCACATGGAAACCGGGCAGGCTTTCAAACACCAGCTTTTCTATCCTGTAACCATCCATCTCGATAGTGCCCGTGATACGCGGCCTTAGCGGCGTTTTCTCCTCCGGCAGACCGCCGATAATCTCCAGCAGGCGGCCGCGCAGATCGCGCTGGTATTCGAGAAACTCGGTCTCGGTTCGGACAGCGGCCAGTTCGGCCTGACGGCGTTCATCCTGACGCCAGGCCATTTCCACCTGGTAGCGCAGGAACGGTGTAACCTGCATACCAGAGTCGGGCGGGGGACTGATGGCGGTGAAAATGTCCTGACCGGCGGCTGACACCGCCAGCGGTAAACTGAATGATATCAGCAGCGTAAGTAAACATATAATGCATGATCGGCGAACCGTAGCAATAAACAGGGTGAGAATTTTCACCGGTATCCTCTCTGCAAAGTTTGAGTGCGAACAGCGATTAATACCAGCTAAGATTCACGGTTAATTGAATTGATTACGGTCGGGAAGTATTGTGCGCAAGTATATAGTAAACAAATCCGCTGGTTTTTTGAAGTATCTGGTTGTCGGCACTTCAAATTCAGGACCGGGCATTTAATTAAAAGCCCGGCCCGGCATTATGCCGGGCCGGGCTTCATCTTCACATGAGTTCAGATCCGGAACACTGGTGTTAGAACCCGAAGCTCACGGTGAAGAAGTTATCGGCGGTCAGGCGGCCTTTGTTGCGATAGGCATAGTTGAACGTGATCGCCTTGCCACCGATATCACGCCTGAGGCCACCGCCGAAACTCAAGCCGCGCCAGGTGGGGTCATCACCCAGGTACTCGTAGCCGAAGTCGTCCATGCTGTCCGTGTACTCGTCGGTCTGGATCAGCCAGCCCCCACGAAGCGCCGCGGACATGAACGGGGTGAAGTTGAAGTTGATTTCCGTGCCGGTGGCATAGCTGAGCGGCGTGGTGCTGTTTCTCCACAGCTCAGTGGAAACCAGCCAGTTGGTGTTTTCGGAAGTGAGCAGGTTGTACGACAGCGCCAGCTTGACCACCGAAGGCAGACGGTAGGTGTGAGTCTGGCGGTACGCCCAGCGGTTCTCCCTGCGGGGCAGGGCGAGGGGGCTCGAGCTGTAGTCGGTATAACCTGTCGGGATATTACCACCCATGCTCTCGGGACCGACCTCGTAAAGCAGGTTCGGACCCTTCATGGTGATGTTGGTTCCGAGGTTCTGGATCGCGAAAGCGAAACGGATCTCGCGGTCGTTGAGCTCGGTGTGGTAGATCGCACCCGCATCGATTGCGAACGCGCTGCCGCCGATGTTGTTGAACATGTCCTGGTGGACATACTTGAGGTTCATACCGGCGATGAAGCGGTCGCTGAACGTGTAGGCGAACGACGCACCCGCCTGGAAATCGTAGGCGTTAAATGTACGCCCGATACCCTGCGGGGAACTGAACGTCGTTATTTCCATCTCGGGAATGTCGAGATACCCGAAGAACGCGCCCAGCACCAGATTGCCGTCGGCAACAGGGACCGCCGCCGCGGCGTAGCTGTAGGTCAGGTCCATGGTGTAATCGACAACCGTCAGCATCACTTCCTTCTGCTGCAGGAATCCCAGTCCGGCGGGGTTCCACCAGATCGAACTGATGCCGTCGGTGACTGCCGAGTAGGCGCTTCCCATCCCGATGCCCCTGGCTCCCACTGGAATCTCGAGGAACTCAGCGGCTCTTACGCCGACAAAGGAAGCAGCATCCGGACGCCCCTGTGAGAGATACTTATCCAGACCGGTGTACTCCTGTCGCAGGATACCCTGTGCCATCAGCGGCACGGCGACGAACGACACGAGTACGCCGAGGATAATCAAGGCGCGTGTGGCCGTTTTGGTTAACATAAACAACCTCCATTTGGTCTCAAGAGAGAAATTCTTATCTGTGTAAGTCGTCATCTTTCATCATCCTTTGCGATTTAGTTGATGACGTAGAACTTACCAGTGTGAGTTTCTCCCCTCTCGTCCGTCACGTGGAAGAAGTACAAGCCGCTGGCCACAGTCTGGCCGAAACGGTTCCGCAGGTTCCAGGCTTCTGTCCCGCCGTGGTTGTCCCAACCCGTGAACTCACGCGGGTCGCCAGCGATACTCAGACGGTCAAAGTCATCGTAGTTACCCCAGCCGTGGCGGTTGGCGCCGATATGGTTGAGCACGTTGACCAGGTGGCCGCCCAGTGAATAAATCCGAATGGTGCAGCGCGCGGGCAGGTTGACAAACTCGATCCGCCGCTGGTCGGGTGACAGATCGAGCGCGGAGGAAGCCATGTACGGATTCGGCACCACCATCACCTTGCTCAGGTCGGCGTCGTTCGGATCAAAAGTCATCGGCTTAATGGTGAACTTCCATTTGTCACCGGGCATCAGCACGTCGGCGCCCTGGATGAATGTGTTGTCATCCCACGAGCCCAACGCGCTGCGCAGCACCATCACAGCGCTGCCCGGCATCGTAATCGGAGCGCCGGACAGGTGGATAATGTGGCCGGCGACCCACAGGGCGCAGTCCTCGGTGTTGCCCGCCGGCAGTGATTCCACCAGCAAGGTCGAACGGTCCGACTGCGGAGCATAAGACCTCGGGCCCCAGCCCACGTTGGTTTCGCTCTTCAGCACGGACGGGTCCACTCCAACAGGAACGAAACCCCAGCCCACGTCGTCGATATACGGGCTGAACGGAATGCTGACGCCATGGGTGCGGTCGGTTACGCTGACAGTTACGTTGCCACCCGAGCTGCTCCAGCTGATCTCGTAGGCGGCGTTCCGAATGTAGGCCTGATAGTAACCATTCTCGGAATAATGGGAAGCCCCGCTGGCGGCCAGGCTTTTGTTGCCCAGAGCAACGGTGGCGCCGGTGTAGCCGCCCGGATCGATCTGAACCTGTAAACGCCGGCCTTCGTTTAATTGCCGGCGGCCGGTGTATGTCAAGGCCGACACAGCCCAGGACACGCCATCCGCACTCATGTTCCCGGAATAAGCTAAGGTAAAAAGGTGCGAGCCTCGATTCCTGGTACGAACGTCGACACGAAACGGATCGGTCACCGCGTTACCGCTGGCATCGGCAAACACCACGGAGCGTCTGCCGTTCTGAAAACCCATGGTCTCCATTTTGTCGGTAGCCTGGAGATAGAACACCTCTTCCGAGGTGATCCGCTCACTATTCACCGCATCCCATGACACATTGGTCAGGAATCTCGGGATAAAGGCCGGATCCTCTGTCAGCAGGGTTCCGTCACCGGCCAGGGCGACAGTCCCCCCTGCGGTCGGCGTGGCACTGTATCCGGAGGGCGGGACGTATTCATAACCGACCAGTTCCGCCGCTTTGAAGCTACTGGCATCGCTGCGGGGCTGGACCGTGTACAACTGCGCGCCGGGTCTGTTCCACAACTTACCGCTGGCGGGATCGGGCAGACTGAAGTAGGCGTCCTCACCCGGATCGTAGTTGTAATCGTAAGGAACGAGCGCATACCAGATGCGCATGCCGTTGTTCATCCGGAACAGCGGGTTGTCACTGCCACGCGTGTCGATAAAATGGAACGCCAGGTCGCCGCCGCCGATGCTGCCTTCCCAGATCAGCTCGGAATGCGAGTCGCTGGGACCGACAAACGAGCGATACAGGCGGTAACCCTCGAAATCGTACTCCCGGTACAGCCCACTGGGATCGAGCGAGGGGTTATCCTGCAGGAAGCCATAATACGCATCGGGCGTATTGATGTTGACGTCGCTCCAAGTGATGGTCACCTGTTTCGCGCCGGGGATAATCGTCAGTGGCGGCGGAGCCGGTGTTTCAGGCAGTATGAAGCCGCCGGCAGAGACGATCTCGGCCACGTCATTGTAGGCCAGCACCGTGCTCAACTGATCCTGCACATCGGGATTGTCCAGATTGGGAATATCCGATGGCGGGAAAGTGAACGGCGGGTTCTTGGGCTGCACCCACGAATACACCGCGTCCAGGCTGAAGCTGTCGCGCGGTGCGAAGTCATGGTACTCGCCCCAGAAGTTGTAGGAGTTGTAGGCGTTGCGCGTACCCCACCACCACTGGTCGTAACGCGGCTCTTCCGGCAGAGGCACGCCGGGCCAGCCGTACACCGGACCGCCGGTCCAGGGATTTACGTAGCCGGGATAGAACGGAGCGGTGGGATCGTAGCGGCCGTTGCCGTAACGGTAGGCCCTACCCGTCGGATAACCGCCCTCGAGCACTTCCTCGGGCTGCATCAGGCCGTACTCTGTCGACCAGCCATGGGCGGAGCTGTTGGAGAACCGGATTTCCTCGCCCTTCCAAACGGGTTTACGCAGCATCATCATCGACACCATCGCCGGATGCCCGGTGAAGCTGCCCTCGATGCCGTCCCGGTCCGCTACGACAATGATTTCGCGCGGGAAGTAATATGCCCACGCTTCATCGCGGCCGCCGATCAGGAAGCCGTTGCCGTAGTTATAATTCAACTGCATACCGATCCAGACCTGGCCGTTAGGCGTGGAGGCGATCTGTGCCGTTATGTCCGGATTGCCGTTCCACTTGTTGTACTCGCTCATGTTACGGAAGAACACATGGGCGTAAACCATGTTGTTGCTTTCCGCGAAGTTGAGGAAATGGAAGCGCCATTCGATCGAACCGCCCATAGCTTGGCTTTGGTTGAAACAGTCGCCATTGAAGGTAACGATAGTTTCAGCGCCGTGGAAGATCGGGGCGCCGCCGGTGGAGCGGCCTTCACGGAACTCGGCGGGCCAGTCGGCGATGTCGCCGGGATCGGAGGTGGTATAGACCCGGCTCTGGGGTAGCCGTCTCGCGGCGTCTTCCATATCCTCACCGGCTGCTTGCAGAGATGTCAGCAGATCGAGAGCTTCCAGCGAGCAGAGCATGCCCGGGAAGCGTCCGGCCCTGGAAAGGTTGGCCAACGTGTCGTTAGCCACACCGTCGCCGGTGCCGTCTCGAGCGACACATAATCCCCAGTTCCAGCGACCTGGCTTGTAGATGTTACCCGAACCGCGCGGGAATTGGGTAGGCGTTCCACCGCGCATCGGTCCGCCGTAGCTCGTAGACACCGTTAAGCCGACGTTGTTGCCCTGGGCCTGGGTACTCTGCTTCCATTCTGCATTCGCAGTGGAAACGAATAGAACCAGCAGGGTCACAACCGCCAGCTTGATCGGAATAATGAGATATTTATGAAGCATAGGTTATCTCCTGTGAATTTGCTATGGAATAACCGGCAAAATGCCAATCAGCCACGGAGTTAGAAAGTAAACTCGGCGCCGAAACGGATCTGCCTGGCCAAGCCATAGGCGCCCTTGTCCATCGTGGACATCATCACCGAATGGGCGATGTTGCCCTTGGCCTGCTCTTCAAGCGAAAGTACGCCGTCCTGGTTGAAATCTGCATTGAACCAGGTTTTGGTTTCCCGGCTCGCGTTGTCGTCCCACTCCATCACCACTCCGCCGCCGGCGCGCCTGTAATAGGACTCGAAGTGCAGGCCCGACGGGTATGCTGTCGGATACTTCTTGCTGAACGTGTTAAAGATTTCGCTGAAGAGGTTGATCCGATAGGCTCTGCCCAGGCGGATCTGCTTGGTGAAACGCAGGTCCAGGTTATAGTCCCAGCGCCCGCGGAAGTAGTTGACGCCACCGATCGGACGCCCGTTGCGGCGGGTCAGCCACGAGACGTTCTCGTCCGCGGCCATCCAGTAGGTGGAACCGGAGTTGACGATCCTGTCGTAAGCAGGCGCCCCGCTTTGCAGGGTGAACAGCGCAAAGATGCGGATGTCCCTCAGGACCGTATTGTAGATCGTCCCGGACTTGAAGTCTTCCGGGAAGAGGTAGTTGAGGGTGGCGGTCACCTTGTGGGTCACGTCACCGTTGATCGGCCTCAGCTCGTCGGGCGGAACGAAGACCGCGCCGGTTGAGGGATCGAGGAAGACGTCAAACTCACCGGTGGTGGCGTAATCACTACCGGTGGTGCGGGAGAACTGCATGGTGTACATCAGGTTGTAAGCGAAATTGTTGCTGAAGCGCTTACGCATGGTAAGGTCCATGCCCTTGATGTTACCACTGTCCCTGTTGGTGAAACCCGTGGTCCAGTCGCGAATCGGGCGTTCCTCGTGCCACTGGTAGTAGTCGCGGAAGAATTCCTTGCGAGCCACGTTGCCGATAACGTCGCGATAGTAACCCACCACGTCCATCACCATGTCATCGCTGATCAGATAGCTCACGCCGCCCTCGAACGAGTCCGTGCGGCTGTATTCCAGACCGCCGGGGTTGCTGCCGCTGAAGATGTAGCTCATGCTGGGCAGCTGGGAGAACACGCCGTAGCTGAAACGCATCTGACTCTTGTCGGTAACCGGGAAGCCGACATCGAAACGAGGCGACCACTCGTCGATAACGTTGGCGAAATATCTCTCGCCCCAGTCGTCGCCGCTGCGGAATCCCCAGTTGTCTACCGGATCGAACCTGTCAAAGCGCAGGCCGTAATTGAAGATGAAGTCGCCGAGATCGGTACGGTTCTGAAGGTAAAGAGCCAGTATCGTCGGCTCGTAGTTGAACTCGTTATCTAAATCTCTGCGGAACCTCATGTTATGCAGCTCGTACTTCTGGTTCTCGAAGTCCGAGAACTGCAGGCCCAGCTTGGCGCGGTTGTAACGGTTAATCTGGAAATCGATATCGACCTTGTAGTTGTTCTGCCACTCGCGCTGGTAGAAGTAGCTGAGCCAGTAGAGGTCGTTACCGGTAATCAGCCGGTAAGGATACTCCAGGTCCCAGTTACGGTGCCATGGACCGTCGCCGTCGGGATAATAGATCTTGCCTAAGTCGGAGCCCTGCAGCGGCATGTTCATCTCGGGGAAGGTCTCGATCTCGAAGGGGATGTCGTGCATTGACCAGCCCATGAACGTGGTGTTCTCGCTGCGGACGTAGCCATCGCGCGGGCTCCCGCTCGAAATATCCTGGGTCCTGAACCTGGTGTAACGGAATATCAGCGATGCGCTCCGGTCTGCGCTGCGGTAGAAGTCCCAGTCGCCGCCCAGCAGCAGGTTGCTTGTGCGGGTACGCCGGGCGTAGCCCTGCGGGACCACCAGCATCGTATCCGACTCGTTCTCCCAGGCCCTGGCCGGCAGGGTGGATTGAGTAATAACGCCATCGGTAAAGTAATTACCCTGGCTGCGGGGGATGCTGTTCTGGTTGCGGCTGTAGTTGATCG
This sequence comes from Candidatus Glassbacteria bacterium, assembly GCA_019456185.1. Classification (NCBI taxonomy): domain Bacteria; phylum Candidatus Glassiibacteriota; species Candidatus Glassiibacteriota bacterium. The sequence continues at coordinate 27,702 of VRUH01000004.1, forward strand.
AGCCCAGCAGCTTCATACCCTGGAGCGGGTAGTAAGTAATCTTGCTGCTGGCCAGGCTCCTGTCGCCCCAGTTTTCCGGGACACGCACGGGGTTGCCCGGATTGAACAGCGCTGCGCTGTTGCCGGTCTTGCCGGCGTAGAAGTCGCGCCCTGCCTGGAGGTCTTCCAGGCTGAAAGCTGGGGTCTGAATGCCGAAAACCGGGTCGTTACGGACCGCGGCGTTCAGCCGCGCCACGAAATCTTCGTTGATGCCGCGGAAGCCCTCGTCGGCGTGAGTCGGCTGACGGTCGGCCATTCCCTGAATTTCACCCGAACCGTGGATGTACAGGTTGGGGATGAAGGAAAGCGGTCCGCCGATCGAGACGGTCATCTGGTTATAGCCGTAATCGGAGGTGCGGGGGTTGGTTTCATCGGTGGTGTACCTGATGTTACCGTGCCAGTCCGCGCCACCTTCCTTGGTTACGATATTGATCACACCGGACTGGGCGTTGCCGTACTCGGCCTGGAACCCGCCGGTGATGATGTCCACCTGCTCGACCGCAGCCGCGGAGAACTCCAGAGGAGACGCATCCTCGGCGCGGGAACCGAGCTCCTGCTCCCACACCCAGCCGAGACCGCTTCTGAACGGGTCGGCGGTGTAGTTGCGCACGGTCATGCCGTCGATGATCATCACTTCTTCACCCAGGCGGCCGCCGCGGATACGCAGGCCGCGGCCAAGGGCGTCGGGACCGCCGGTCTGCACGCCGGCCTCGAGAATCATCATGTCCTCGAGCGTGGTGGCGGGTATTTCGGCGATTTTCTCCGCGGTCATCCTCTGTTTACTGACCGTGTTATCACGCGGCATCAGCACATCGGATTCACCCTCGATAGTGATTCCCTCGAGCTGGACCACGGTGGAACTCATGTTTGAATTAACAGTCGTGGTCTGGCCGGCGAGCAGCAGTTGATCACCAATCGTCACCTTCTGATAACCGGTGTATGTGAAGGTGATATCGCGCCGTCCAGGCGGTACGTTCAGGATAAAAAAGTAACCGTCCGCATTGGTTACGTTTCCCAGCCTGGTGCCTTCGATCACGACCTGCGCACCCTGCAGGGGTCCGCCCGTATCGGCGTCCCGGACTGTGCCCTCAACCTTGGAGGTATTGAGCTGAGCCATTGCAGGCAAGGCCCAGATCAATGCAGAGAGCAGCAGTATGCCGGACCTTCCGAAAAGACGTTTGTTAATCGACATAGATCCTCCTTCAGGATCCTTCTGGAACAATTTGCGAATGTAAATGCTTCCTGTTGCCTTCTTTGCGCCTGACCGAAATTCCTGAAAACCGCTCATCTCTTTCAAGCCACTCATCAGTGCAAGTGCTTCATTCGCCCTCCTTGGAATTGAGTTGTGGTTTCGCTGGAACATTCGGTACGAAAGATGAGTTCCAGCATTTTGTCGAAATTTAAACCGAGCAGAGCAATTACTTTCCGTTGCCCCTCTTCGGAAATAAAAGTTGACGAGATTGCGAATAGTTTATATATTAACGTAGCAATCCCTTGGGATTGCGCTTGTGGCCCATGCCGGATGAACCTTGGCGGAACTGACGGCATGGGCCCTTTTATATTATTCCGTTCAAACAAAAATCCCCTGGATTGCGCTCGTGGTCCATGCCGGATGAACCTTGGCGGAACTGACGGCATGGGCATTTCTTATTCGTTGTCAGAAATTTGCTCTGAGCAAAAACTTGTTTTTCATCAATGAATTATGATCTTTTTGTCCTTTTTTATAATCCAGATTACCAGCTTTATATGGTGAATCCCGGATGAAATCAGGCTGGAACTCCTTCCAGCCTGGATGTTTTGCTCGTTGATTTTCTCGTTCTGGCTACCGGCTGGGATCCGTCGTCGTGATCGCCGAGCATGTGCTGCAGGACGAGGGCGCGCGCGCCGCTGAATGTAGGATTCTGCAAGGAGCACGGTACAATCAGGTCCGGCAGGTGCTCCATCGGGTACGGCGCCCTGCTGCGAAGCTGGTCCAGCAGCTCGGGATAAATCAGTTTCCACGCCTTTACGAGGTGGCCGCACAGAATGATCCGCTCCGGGTCGAGTCCGTTGTTGATATTGGCCAGGCCCGCTCCCAGCCATTTCGCGGTTTCCCGCAAGGCCTTGCGCGCATCGGAATCTCCCTCGACAGCCATATCGATCAGTCTGATCGCCTGGCTGCCGAAATCGTCTTCCCTCGGCTGACCGGAAAGCTCACAATAACGGTCGACAATACCCTCGAACGACGCCTTGTCCTCCCAGGTAGTGCCTTTGGAAGGTGTTTCGTAATCCCCGTCGATCTCCACAATCCCCGAGTAGAACCTACCGTCCATGAACCGGGCTCCGTTATAGAGCTTCCCGTGGATTACCGTACCGATGCCCACACCCTCGCAGACGAGAACGTAAACGAAATTACTCAGCCCCCTCGCCTCATCGGCAAACCAAAACTCGGCTACCGCACCTGCCTTGGCGTTATTTTCAACAAAGACAGGGCACTCGAAATGGCGCTCGACCGGTTTGCGGCAGGAAACGTTTTTCCAGCCCAGACGGTTGTTCCAGAAGATCATGCCGGTCTCCGAATTAAGCACCGCAGCGACAATCACGCTTACGCCGGCCAGGGGCTGCGTAAATTCATCGACCATCTCCGCAAGTCTGGCGGCGCAGAGATCGAAGAATTTGTCGGCGTCGTTGGGGAAAGTTTCGATTTGTTGTTGAGAAAGGACTTCGCCTGAAAGGTCGCAGACCGACAGGGTAGCATGGCGAATGGTTGTATCAATCGATCCGTAAATCCGGTAACTCGGGCTGACCCTCAGGTTGACCGGCTTGCGGCCCAGCGCGTTGGCGTCGTCCTGGCTCGCCTCGTAGATCGCACCCTCGCCGATAAGCTCGCTGGTGATCTTGGAAACAGTGCTCTGGTTCAGCCCTGTGCTCCTCGACAGTCTGACCCGGGAGATCGGACCGTGTGTGATGATTGTATTCAATACCGCCGAGCGGTTGAGTGCCCGGATTTTCTTGTGGGCATGCGGCATTAATTTTTTTACCCGTATAGTTCCTGAGATACGGTATGGAGGGAATGACATCTTGTCGTTCCAAATACCAAACGACAAAACGCTGTACTCATATCTGTTTAGCCGCTAACTGTTGAGAATCCCGGTCAAGTAATTTACATGGGAAATGAGTGGATAGGTATCTGCAAAAATTTTCTTTCGGAAAGAATATTTGTATTATATTAGCATATTCCGCAATCGTTGTCAAGAAAGAAGTCCAAAAAAACAGAGCAAAACCGTGAATCGTGTTCGCAACTGTGATCCCGTTATCTAAAGTACAAGCAAGGGTGTCCGGGATGAAAAAACGCCTGTTGGCACAACACCGGTTTCTGGAAAGAAATCTTTTTTTTCCATCAAACTAAATATTAACACAATCCATCGAAAAAAGATTATCCGGGCAATCTGGTTTCAACTAGATTATTTTCTGGAAACTTGAGAACAGCAGAATAATCCTTGTAGTTTAACCCATGTCACGTCCGGATGATAAAACTGTCATACTGAGCCGGAACATACCGGGAACGCAAACCATCGTTACAGGGGAGGGACAATTGATCATTACAATTCGCCGTCTGACTCAAGTGGCTCTGTCGGTATTCATGTTTGCAATCGGTACAGCTGCCTGCGGAGTTGAACAGTCCCGTCCTGTTCAGCCGTCGGATACCGCGGATCAGGCCGCCTGGCGTGTAATCGGTCCGGGCGGTGGCGGAGCGCAGTTCCTCTCGACAATCAACCCGCAGGACCCGGATCACGTTTTTGTCCGCTGCGACATGACCGGGGCCTATCTGACAGTCGATGGCGGCAAGAGCTGGCGCATGTTTAACCTGCGCACGGTTGTCCGCGATTTCGAGTTCGACCCATCCAACCCGAGCACGGTTTATGCCTCCAACAGCGGGGTCTATCGCAGCGATGACCGCGGCGGGAGCTGGCGGCTGATCTATCCCCGTCCCGAGGATATCGCCGAGGAATTGATGGTGGGCGATCACGCTAACCACGGCTTCCGCACGAAAGATAGTGAGGTGCTCCGCAGCATTCCCCAGGTCCTGGTCGATCCGGAGGATGGGAACAACCTCTATATCGGTGATGTCCGCCAGGACGGGGTCAGGGTGATGCACAGTCCGGACCGCGGCGCAAGCTGGCGCCGGGTGGCAACGGTGGAAGGCTCCGGCGTGCTGAATATCTTCCCCGGATCATGGTACGGCGAACCGGACCAAATCGTCCTGTTTACCACCACTTCCGGCTGGCGGATCGACACCGGAGCCGGAAGCGCCGAGGAGATCGAACTGCCGCGCCAGGATATCCTGGTCGCCGATGGCGGCTACACTGCCGGCGGGGCAGTCTTCTATGTAACTGCCCGGACCAGTGAGGAGTCAGGTAAATTGGCGGGCGGCGTGTACCGTTCCTCCGACGGCGGCGCAAGCTGGCGGCAGATCAACAACGGTCTTGCCGGCGACTGGAAGAGCGGCATGCGCGTACCCGGGTTTTACGCCCTGGCGGTCTGCGAAAGCGCTCCCGAAGTGGCGTATTTATCCTGCGGCTACAATCCGGTCGTCCGGGCAGATGGTGAGGTGGAGCGCCGCTTCGGCGTGTTCAAAACCACTGACGGCGGCGAAAGCTGGCATTGGGTATACCGGGCGACCAGTGAAAAAGTGCTCAGCGAGAACCACGAGGGCGGCTGGATGGTCGAAAACTACGGCCCCGAGTGGGGCGAGTACCCGCTCAGCCTGGGCGTGAGCCCGACCGACCCCGAGATCTGCTGGGCCAACGATTTCGGCACCACCTACCGCACGCTCGACGGAGGCGCACACTGGGCGCAGGTATATACCAGCCAGATGCCCGACGGTTCCTGGGTCAGCCGGGGCCTTGATGTCACCACCAACTACGGCGTCCATTTCGACCCGTTCGACCCGCTGCACGTATTTATCTCCTACACCGATATCGGCGCGTTCCACAGCTTCAACGGCGGAGAGAGCTGGGTCCACTCTATCGAGGGCGCGCCGCGCGCCTGGCGCAACACCTGCTACTGGATGGTGTTCGATCCCGAGCTCAGGGGACGGGCCTGGGGAGTCTGGGGATCGGGCCACGACCTGCCCCGGCCCAAGATGTTCCGCAGCGGGCGGTTCGACCGCTACGTGGGCGGCGTGACAGTCTCCGATGACGCCGCCCGCACCTGGCGACAGAGTAACGAGGGGATGCCGCCCAACACGGTCAGCACCCATATCCTGCTGGACCCCGACAGCCCGGCCGAGTCGCGCACGCTCTATGTCAGCGGCTTCGGCAAGGGAGTGTTCAAGAGCACCGACGGCGGGGCGACCTGGACGCTGAAAAACGAGGGGATCGCGGGTAACCTCAACGCCTGGCGGATAACCCGTACTCCAGACGGCAGACTCTACCTGCTGGTGGCCCGCGGCCTGGAGAAGAGCCAGGTGGTGGACGGCGCGATGTACACCAGCACCGACGGGGCCGAAAGCTGGCAGCCGCTGGCTATGCCGCCCGGGGTCAACGCGCCCAACGACCTGATCTACGACCCGGCCGAGCCGCGGCGGATGTATCTCAGCTGCTGGCCGGAGCCGGTGAACGGGGTCGATAAAGGCGGCGGGTTGTGGCGCACCGGGGACGGCGGCGCGAGCTGGAAGCTGGTGTTCCGCGAGGACGCCCATGTCTACGGCGCGGCGCTGGACCCGGAGAATCCGAACACGGTGATAATCAACGGCTTCGACAGCGCGGCGTTTCGCTCCGATGACCGCGGGGAGAGCTGGTATCGGCTGGAGGGCTACAATTTCAAGTGGGGACACCGCCCGGTGTTCGATGTCCACAACCCCGGCATGATCTACCTGACCACCTTCGGCGGCAGCGTGTTCCACGGCCCGGCCACGGGCGTGCCCGGAGCGTTCGAGGATATCCTGGAGCCCACCTGGCAGAAATGGTACGGCAGGTACTGAAACTGATTTACTGCCTCAATGCTTGATAAGGCCCCGTCAGGGGCCTTTTTTTGTGCCCCCGCTCCATTCGATCCATCCCGCCAAACCGCACGGAACAGCCCGTTCGCACCGAAAAGATATTTTCGCGATAATTATCTATTCACTTCACCCACGCCGGCCAGCTCACCTCCGGGCGGTAGTTGGACTCGTTGTAAGCAGGTGGCCGCACGGGTGCGTAAAGGCTGTCCCCGTCGAATGCGTCGGACTGGGTGTAGATATAGATCCACTCCGGGTCCCAGGTAATTATCTCGTCGCGCGCATCGCCGGTCAGATCGTGGACCAGGCAGGCCAGGTCCGGGTGGCCGTCGTCGGGGAACATCACCGCGCGCCGCCCCCAGCCGTCCACCATCCCGCCGGATATAGGGTTGGTACTGAGCAAAATCAGCTCGGTCCCGTCGCCCCGCCAGTTGACCGGCAGGATCGGCGAGCCCTGGTGGATCGGCTCGAAGTCGATAATTTTTTCACCCTGTGCTGAGTAGAGCGTGATCAGTCCCGGTTCGCCCCAGAAATTGATGTTGCACATCTCAAGGCCCGGAATATCCGGGCGGAACTGGCCGATCGAGGGCGTCTGGGCGTGGCCCACCCTGTCGTGCAGCAGGATCTTGCCGTCGATATCCGCCACCGCCACCCCGTCGTCACTGGCGGTGATAAACACCCGCTCGGGCCCCTGTCCCAGGCTGAAATCCCCGGCCACTATCCCGTCGGCGTGCTCCTGCAGTTTGTCGTCCAGGCTCCAGATTATCGTCCCGTCATGGTCGAACAGCGTGTAGCCCAGGAACACCTCGTCGCGCCCGTCGCGGTCGTAGTCGTAAAAGTAGGGGTAGTGGCCCAGGTTGGCGCTGTTGGTCCAGAGCAGGTTGAACTGGTTGTCGAAGGCCCACAGCCGGGTGTGACGGTCCTTGATGATAAAATCCAGCGGCTTGCCCGTGCCGCGAAGGTCACAGAAGCTGAAGCAGTCGACATTCAGGTAGTGAAGGTGGTCGCGGCGGTAGTAGTGGTCGTATTCGTCCCAACTGGTCTCGCCGGGCAGGATCCTGCTTTCGGGAACCAGGTGCTGCTGCTCGAGTTCTCCGGTTTTGCCATTAAGGATTTTGATCCAGCGCTCATCGGCGTAAACCACTTCCGCCTCGCCGTCCCCGTCGAAATCATGGATCTGTACAGCCACGTCGTAGGTGACCCAGGCGTGGTCCGGGTCCGGGGTGCCGGTCTGCCACAGCACACGGCCGTCGGCGTCCAGCGCGGTCATGCAGCTTATCCGGTTGTAGTTCCGCCCCAGGAACGCGATATTCTGCACCAGCAGGAAATCCGTGCGCTTGTCGCCGTCCAGGTCGCCCAGGCGCATCGCCCGGGCCACGCCGAACTCGCTGGTCCTGATCCGTTTCCATAGTACGGGCCGGGGATTGGTCCGGCGAAGGCTGTCCAACTCGGCCTGGCGGGCTGTTGCGGCCCGCTCGAATTTTTTCTTAGCATCCGCGGTGGCGGTCACAGTCACATTGTGGTAACGTACCGGGGCCTGGGGGATCAGGCCCACCTTGCCGCCGGAGTAACGGCTGTCGTTTACGTCGAATTTTTTTACCCCGTCTACATAACAGCGAATCCGATCACCTTTGGTTTCGACCCTGAATGTCCGGGGCCGGGTCAGATCCAGCTCCATCGTGCCCGTGCCGAGTATTTTCCAGCCGTCGCGACGGAAATCCTTTTCCCCGTCGCGGTAGCGCAGGCTCAGCGTGTCGCCGGGGCCGAAAGCGAACACGTAGTAATGACGGCCGTCCCGGTAGCGGAAGACAATCCCCGACATGTCCTTGGTGCTCAGGGGAGTGATATCCACTTCCAGCGCGTAGTCCTCCCACAGTAGGTCGCCGGTGACAATGATCGGGTAGATATAGTCTTTCGTCCAGACCGTGCTGTTGTAACCCATGTAGTCCAGCACCTTGCCGCCCTCGTGCTCGAACACGTACCACTCGTCGGGCGTGCGGTTGTTGACCAGCTCCCAGCTGTCCATGAACTCCATCGGCACGTGATGGTACTCCGGGAAAGCGGGCGAGGCCCACTGGGCGAACTTGCCGGGGGAGAGAGTGGAAAAATCCGTGTGGAACAGCAGGGTGTCGGCGGGAGCGGCGGAGAGCAGAGATGCAGCTAGAATCGTAAAACATACGAACAATAAGTTGCGCATTTCAATCCTCCAGACTCTAGTAAATTAGGATCGCTTTTTCTTCGGCACCGCCCGGGTGGCCCCGGTCGAAATCCCGCCGTCGACCAGCAGCGTCTGCCCGGTGATATAGCGGCTGCTTTCGGAGGCCAGGAACACCACCGCCCCGTCCAGGTCGTGGGGCCGGCCCGGACGCTTGAGCGGAATCCGGTCGGTCAGGTACTCCAGCCACTCGCGGTCCTCGTACATCACCGCGTTCTGGGCGGTCTTGAACCAGCCCGGCGCCAGGCAGTTGACCGTGATCCCATGGGGGCCCCAGTCGTCGGCCAGGCTCATCGTCAGCTGCCTCACCCCGCCCCGGCTGGCGCAGTAGGGCGCCAGCCCCGCGTAGCCGAACACGCTGGTTACACTGCCGATATTGATTATCCGCCCGTAGCCCGCCGGGATCATTTTCTTTGCCGCTTCCTGGGCGGTAAAGAAAGTGCCTCGTAAATTGGTGTCCAGCACCAGATTCCAGTCGTCCCAGGTTATCTCTGTCGAGGGCTTGCGGACGTTGCAGCCGGCGTTGTTGACCAGGATGTCGATCCGGCCGTAATGCTCGTGCGCCGCAGCGGCCATCGCGATGATACTCTCCCGGTCGCGGACGTCGAGTTCCAGCGGCAGCGCCCGCCGCCCGATTTTTTCGATCTCGGCCTTGAAATCACCGAGCGAATCCAGTCTGCGGCTGGTGATCGCAAGGTCGGCTCCCGCCCGGGCCAGCGCCCGCGCAAAATACTGTCCCAGGCCGCGGCTGCAGCCGGTGACAATCGCCACCCGGCCCGAGAGGTCGAACAGTTTGGCATGTTTATTATCGGACATTGCGACAGTTCCTTAATTTGTTAAAATAATGTAGGGGAGAGGCATGCCTCGCCCGAAAGTTCTTGTCAGGGTCGCAGGATAACTTTGAACAGCCCCGGCTCGCCATCATAGAGCCGCTTGAACCACGACGGACCCTCCTCCAGCGGGGCCACCGCGGATATCAGCGGATCGACCCGCACTTTGCCGGACTCCAGCAGTTCCAGGCATTCCGGGTATTCCCCGGCCGAGGCGCAGCTTCCCCTGATCGTGATCTCGCGCACCACCGCCCGCTGCAGCGGCAGCCCGGCCACGGGACGGAAATTACCGACCAGCACGCATGTCCCCTGCTTGGCCAGGCAGGTTACCGCCGCGGCCAGGGTCTCATCCACCCCCACCGCGTCGAACGAGAGCGCCGCGCCACCTCCGCCGGTCAGCTTGCGGGTTTCGGCGGCGATATCGGTTTCCCGCGGGTCGAATGTTTTATCCGCGCCAAGTTCGGCGGCCAAGGCCAACCTCTCTTGATTAACATCCACCGCCCAGACCTGCTCGACACCCCGGGCTTTAAGCACTTGAACGATTAAAATACCGATCATCCCCGCGCCGAACACCACCGCCGGGCCGCCCGGCACGCTGCCCGCCCGGTTGACCGCGTGCAGCGCCACGCTCAGCGGCTCCACGCAGGCCGCCTGCTCGAATGAAACTTTATCGGGTATTTTGTAAATACCACGCGCCGGCACGGTAACATACTCCGCGCAGGCCCCGTCCTGACAGTACTCGTCGCAACTGACTCCGAATACTTTCCTGTGTTCGCAGAGGTTTACATTTCCGCTCTCGCAGCAGGCGCATTTGCCGCAGTAGATCGTGCTGTCGAATGTCACCCGTTGGTTGGGGTCGATACCGCTGACCTCGCTGCCGGGCTGGATCACAATCCCGGCGGCCTCGTGGCCCATCACCACCGGCGGAATCCGCCGCCCCGTGCTGCCGTCCATCCCGTGGACGTCGCTGCCGCAGATTCCGACTGCCCGCACCCGGATCAGAACCTCGTCGGGGGCCGGCTCGGGGTCCGGGCGCTCGATGATTACCAGTTTATTGTATTCTTCCAGCAGAAGTGCTTTCATTCGGATATCCTTCCGTGGTTGGTCGATCGTTCAAATAATACGGACGGCGGTGCTGGAGGTCAACTGTCCAGTTGCTGCCGAGCCAGTTGACATGGCAGGGTTGGGGATGTTAGGCTGTTGCGGAGGATCAATCTTGTACAGCATTGCTGAGACAGTCTTCTATCCGAGTACAGAACGGGAGGACAAGATGGGCAAGGTGCCGGCGCCGAAAGGACCGTATTCGCCGTGGGTCAAGGCCGGCGGTTTTATCTATGTCTCCGGCCAGGGCCCGGTGGATATCGACACCGGCGAGCCGTTCCTGGGCGATATCGCCCGGCAGACCGAGATGACCCTGGACAACGTGGCCGCCGTGCTGGCCGATGCAGGCGCGGGGCTGGGCGATGTGGTCAAGACCACGGTTTTCCTGACAGACATCAACGATTTCACCCGCATGAACGAAGTCTACGCCAGATATTTCGGAGACAGCAAGCCCGCGCGCAGCACGGTCCAGGTGGCCAAACTGCCGACAGGAATCAATCTCGAGATAGAGGCGGTGGCGGTGGACCCGGCCGCCGGAATCGATATCGTGCGCCTGGGCGACTGATCGATCGTTAACCTTTCCACCTCCCCGGAGGCGCCGATGAGATCCAAGCTGATCCTGGCCGGTTTAATCGTCCTGGCGGCATCGCTGGCCGCCTGCGCCGGAAAAACAAGTCCCAAATTCGATATCCTGATCACCGGTGGGACCGTAATCGACGGCACCGGCGCTCCGCGCAGGCAGGTCGATGTGGGTATCATCGCCGATACGATCGCCGCGGTGGGGGACCTGGCTGGAGCCTGGTCCGGCCGGCTGATCAACGCCTCCGGGCGGATTGTCGCTCCCGGGGTGATCGACATCCACGGCCACAGCGATTACAGCATCCTGGTGGACGGCACCGCCCAGAGCAAGATCCGCCAGGGCGTGACCACCGAGATTATCGGCGAGGCGCTCTCCGCGGGGCCGATCAGCAGGGCAGGACAGAATTTCAAGCGGGTCGAGGCGCCGCTGTGGGACGCGGATATCGAGTGGAGTACCCTCGGCGAGTATTTCCAGGTGCTCGAGCGCAGGGGGAGCTCGATCAATATCGGCTCGTTCGTGGGTACGATGAGCGTGCGGCGCTACGTGATCGGCGACACCAACCGCAACCCTTCCGATGTGGAACTGGACAGCATGTGCGTGCTGGTGGACGCGGCCATGCGCCAGGGCGCGCTGGGAGTGTCCTCGGCTCTGCTGGGCAGCCCGCTCACCACCGCTGAGCTGATTGCGATGGCCAGGGTGGCCTCGCGCCACGGCGGGATTTACAGCACCCATGTTCGTGATGAGGGTTCGCTGATATTTTCCTCCCTGGACGAGGCGTTCCGGATCGGCCGCGAGGCGGATCTCCCGGTCGACGTTATCCATCTCAAAGTGGCTGAGCGCGACCTGTGGGGCAGGATGGACAGCGTGCTGGCCCGGTTCGAGCAGGCGCGCGAGGAGGGGCTCGACGTCACCGCCAACATGTACCCCTATATCGCCGGGCAGAACAACCTGTCGGCCCTGATTCCGCCGGAGGGACAGGACGGCGGCCGGGATAAGATGCTCGAGCGGCTGCATGACCCCGGCTGGCGCAGGCAATTCAAGGAAACGCTCTATGCCGGCGGCCGCCCCGACTGGTACAACCACTACACCTCCAGCGCCGGCTGGGAAAGCATGCTGGTTGTCTCGACAAAGGCTGAAAAGAATCAGGACCTGATCGGCAGGCGGATGAGCGAGGTGATCGAGATGCGCGGCGGCGAGCCCACCGACGTCCTGTTCGACTTGCTGCTGGAGGAGGGCGGCTCCGTGCCGACAGTCTATTTCCTGATGAGCGAGGAGGATGTCCGCACGGCGATGGTCCATCCGCTGGTCTCGTTCTGCAGCGACGGGGTGGCGGTCCGCCCCGAGGGTCCGTTGGGCAAGGGCAAACCGCACCCGCGCTGGTACGGAAGTTTCCCGCGGATTCTGGGCCGCTACGCCCGCGATCAAAAGGTCCTGAGCCTGGAGTCGGCTGTCCATAAGATGACCTGGCAGAATGCAGAAAAACTGGGTATCACCGGGCGCGGTCTGATCAAAGTGGGTATGGCAGCCGACCTGATGCTCTTCGACCCGGAAAGTGTGCTTGACCGCGCCACGTTCAGCGACCCGCATCACTACCCCGAGGGAATCGAATACGTGCTGGTCAACGGCACGGTTGTCATCGATAAGGGCGAGCACACGGGCGCGCTGCCGGGCCGGATTATCTACGGCCCGGGCAGGGAATAACGTAAAAAAGCAGGAGTAAGAAGAAAAGATTAGCTTTGCAGAATAACAGGAGAGAGAGTGAGACCTCCGGCCTAAGGGTATGTGTATTGAAGTCTTAGTTATGACCTAATATGTGTTAAGCATTTTATAATGACCAGATGGGTAACCTTCTGTATTCATTAAACTGATGTTAGGAGCCATCTCTTTTTTCGATTGCTTTTCTCTTTTCCTCAGGTAGCGATTGGTATAAGGCATCAACTTCTTTTGGTTGTGTTATCCTATCATGAGCTATGAAGTTAACCAGACGAAACATTTTTTGGACTGTATCGATATCGTCTTTTAAATCCAATACTCCAGGATGAACGGCTTCGTTTCCAGTGACCCTTACAATATCAAGTGCCTTTTGAATTCCTACGGGCATTCCATCTTTTACTAATGAGGCTATATCTTCATTGATATTTTTGCCCGGTTTACCCAATTGCTTACATAATTTTTGAATGCATAAACGCAATAGGGCAGCGGCTGCTCTCGGCGATTTAGGCGTTATGGATTTTGCTTCATTGAAATCATCTTGAATATCTTTTTTTAAATCCGGATTAGGAGTATCGGAGATTTCAATGTCCGGCAAAATCATTTTTTTATTGACCCAAACGGCTTGATTATTACATGCGTTGCATTTTGAAATATACAGATAATCTGCTGGGTTATCTGCATCGGGAGAAGCGCTATCATCTTTGAACCATTTTATTACCCTGTACCAGAATTGTTGAGCGTGAGCATTACAAACAGGACATTCAAAACTTCTTTTTTTATAATTTGGAACTACAGCCATTTATCCTCCTGGCAAGAGTTTTGTTAAATATAACGCATGTCAAAGCAAAAAAAAAGACACACTTGTAGATGCAAGGTATTACCTGTTTATTGCTGATTCTTTTAATATTAAGGATACTTCACTACACTTGGCCTAACAGGAGGAGGACAGTTAACTGTTCAATGCCTATTAATAGCGATTCTGGCTTCTGACTCCTGACTTCTAAGGTAGACCTATGAATAGTAAAATAAATATAGCTTTAGTGGGACTTATTCTACTTTGCCTGGCGCCTTCTTTCTCCCCCGCACAGTACCAGGACACTGAGCGTCAGTGGGAAAAAATCTACGGCAACCGGCTGTTCGAGCTGATCGAGGAACGTCCGCTGGCCTGGCTCCCGTTCGGCGTACTCGAGCGCCACGGCGAACACCTTCCCTGGGGCCTGGACGGCGACAAGGCTCACCTGGTCTGTGTGCGGCTGGCCGGGAAAATGGGCGGAGTGGTGCTGCCTGCCAGCAACCTGGCCGGGGTTCACGGCGACCGCCGTCCTGACCAGGACGAGGAGCAGTTCCGCAGAACGCACCGTGAGGTCGGCGATTTTCTTTTCAGCGAGGGTTTTCTGCACCGTTTCCTGCTCGAATCGTTCGATGGCCTGGCCAATCTGGGTTTCGCTGTGATTGTCGCCTACTCCGGCCACTGGTCCTCCATTCAGGGTGAAATCCTTAAGGCCGCGGCGGAGGAATTTAATTCTACCGGCAAGGCCATTGTGATACCGTTCGGCGAGATCATGGCCTGCGGTGTGGTAGATCATGGAGCCAAATACGAGAGTTCGATGTGGGCCGCGCTGGTGCCCGGCGGCGTCAGGATGGATTCAATTGTGGACTACAGCACCGGCCGCAAGGACTGGTACCGGGGCAAGGAGATCGCCAGCCAGATCAGCGCCGAGTTCGGCGAAGAAGTGTTGAAAATGATCGAAGACTACATGGCCCGTGAGTTGGACAAGGCGTTCAGCAGCGTGGATAACGGCAGGGGAGAGGAATGAGCGCTAAGAGGCTGATGTTATTCATCATCTGTTATGCTGTTACCGGTTGCGGCGAAATATCCAAACAAAAATCACCCGCCCCGCTAACGCTGCCGATCAAGCTGTTCACTCATCACGATACCTCGATGTCGATGCTCAACATGCTCTATGTCAGTTCGCCGTGGCAGGCCGGCGAGTACATGGCGCTGGATTTTCCAGAGCACAGTTGGGGGAAGAATTTCAGCGGTGTGAGCACTGACACCCGCGACGGCAATCCGCACCCCAGCCGCTGGCAGTTCAACGCTGATTCAACCGAGGCCTGGTACGAGGTAACCGCCCGCGATGGAAACCTGTACCGTGCCTCGGCCAGCGTGGACTCGATGGCTGTCCGGCTGGAAATGAAATTCACCAATCGTACCCAGCAGCCGATCAGCGATATCCGTATCCTGGTCTGCACCAGGCCGAACACCATGCGGGCATTCGCGGATACTTCGTTCGCCATGACCTGGGTGGCGGTAGATGGCAAACCGGTGCAGTTGGGCGAGGGCACGACGATGATCGGCGAAGTGCCCGAGGACCACGTGCGGCATGTGATGAATATTCGTGGAGGACCTGATAACCGCGATCTTGGCGATCTCGGCTGGTTCACCGCCTCCTGGGGCAAGCCGTTTTGCCGCCTGGCCGAGGAGCACGCCTGGCCGCCGGTTGTCGCCACCCACGCGCGCGGGGACATGACCCGTTGGCTGGGCACGATCTGGAACCCCTCGCGAGCCATATTCTCCAACCCGCGTATCCCGTGTATCCACTCTGACCCTGTGCCCGCGGACTGTCCCCCCGGTGAATCGACCGTGGCCCGGGGCGCGGTGTTTTTCCACAACGGGACCATGGCTGGCCTTATCGAGCGCGCGGGCCAATGGAAGGATAGTCTGACGGAATAGCTCCGACGAAAGGATTTGAGATGGACAGGCGTGCTTTTATCACCAGTTGTGCCGCGGGAGCGTTGGCCGCCGGACAGTTGTATTCCGGCCCTGCCGCTGAAGCCGAAAAAGGCCTGGCGGTAAAATATCCGAACGACAGAAATATCGAATCGGATCCCGACGTGCTGATGGTCGAGGGATTCGAGCGGGACGACTGGCGCGACAAGTGGCAGGAAATCAGCGGGAACAGCCGCAAATACGGCCTTATCGAAGCCGATCCGGAAAAAGTGCTGACCGGTGAGCACTGCCTGCGGCTGGATTTTGTCCCCGAGGCGGGCAAGGGCGCGGCCGGCTGGATGCACCACTGGTGGGATGGCTCCGAGGTGGCCTACATGCGTTACTACTTCAGACTCAGTGCGGGTGGCAACTGGGGTAATCAGAAAATCATGCAGCTCCACGGCCACCCCAGAGGTAAGCGCTACGGTACCGGTGCCGGCAACCGCCCCACCGGCTACGACTGGTTCTGTACGGGAACGGGGATCGGTGGGAAGGATGGCCCGCCCTGGAACAGGGTTATCCTCTACACCTACTACCCGCACCAGATTGGGCCCTACGGTGATAACGTGACGCCGAACCAGGGCTGGCAGCCCTCTGTGGACGAGGAGCGCTGGACCTGCTATGAGTATATGATCAAGCTCAACGACGTGGGCAACTTCAATGGAGAGCAACGGCTGTGGATCGATGGCCGCCTGGCGATAGAACAAACCGGCATGGAGTGGCGTAAAAGCGAAGACATGGTGATCAACAACGTGATGCAACCCACCTACACCCACACTCCTCCCGCGGATGGACGCCGGCGCTCGCTGTGGCTCGATAATCTCGTGGTGGCTCGCTGCTATATCGGTCCGCTGAACAGGATTTAGACCGGAGGTAAGATGAATCGGGTAACGGCTTTAGCAATATTTCCAGTTGTCGCGCTGCTGGCTTGTTCCTCGGAGAGCATCCAGAGGCAAACCATACCGGACCCGGTGCCCGGTCTTTCAACCTTCACTGAGATGCGTACCGGCGGCGTGCGGGATATTTTTATCCACTCGCCGTGGCAGCCGGAAAAATCCCTGTCGCTTGGCTTCCCCGAGCACTGCTGGGGAGCCGGTTTGCCCAACACCAGTCACGACAGCCGGGAGCCGGTAGCCTCACCGTGGGGCTTCAACGCGGACTCCACGGAAGCCTCGTACGAAAACGTGCCGAAGCCTGATGTTGTTTACCGTGCCAGGGCATGGGCGGACTCGATGGCGGTCTGGTTGAGCGCGACGATAGTCAACCGCACCGACGAGCCGATCACCGATATCCGCTCATTGGTCTGCCTCAAGCCCGATTCGCACAAGGGCGCGCCGAAACGGCCCGATGCGATTGCCGGTTTCCGCGATACGAGTTTCAGCCGCACATGGATATTCGTGGATGGCCGTCCCGTGCGGCTCGGCGAGGAGACCACCTATAACGGGGATATCCCCGACAGGGGCTGGGCCGAGCACGAAATCCGCAGCAAGATCAACTGGGGCGTGAATATCAAGGGCGGGCCGGACAACCGCACGATCCGGGATGTCGGCTGGTTCCGCGGCAACAGCCCTGGACGGATCGTGGAGGAGCTGGCCGAGCCGCCGCTGATCGCGGTCCGTGACGAGTTCCACGAGGACCGCTGGCTGGCCACGATTTGGCAGCCGGCGCGGGTGTTGTTCAGCAACCCGCAGAACCCCTGTTTCCACTCCGACCCCTCGTTCCCCGACTGCCCGGCCCGCGACTCAGTGACCGTGCGCGGCGCGGTGTTTTTCCACCAGGGTTCGCTGAAGGGCCTGCTGGCGCGGGTGGAAAACTGGCGGGCAAGTGTGCCGGAGTAAATAACTATAGCTGTTGTCAAAAGTCTTTCTTTTTGAAAAGGAAAGAAGACATTAAGAATGGTACGGAAAAACTTCCATTGCTAAAGAAAATCGTAGGGGCGACACATGTGTCGCCCGTCAACCTGTGCACCTGCTGAATTCTTTGCGGGCGAGGCATGCCTCGCCCCTACAACGTTTGGTGTTAACGGGGGTGTAAGAATTCTCATTCTGTTGCATAAGAGGCCCGGACAAAACGAGGTTTTACCGGTGGCTGCGGACAAAATCGGGTCAATATGCAGTGAGAAAATATGAGAAAAAACGAGTGGAAAATGAAAACCTCTAAACACTATATGTTGTGGTTTGAGAAATACGTCCGACCGCGCCCTTGGCAGTATTATAGGGCTTTTGCTTGTATCCTTTTACAGCCTCAATACAGACCTTAACCACAATATTTCGGAATTGCGTAAGTGTTATATTCACAGTCACATCAGGATCAATATTTTGCATAGACATTTTCCCGTCGGAGAAGAAAAACTGCCAATATTTACCTTCATGTACAACATCGCATCTGACATCGTACAAGAAGTCAATTATTTCTCTGAGAGTCAAAGGTTTTTGATTAGGATTAATAATATTGTGCCTGAATCCGTTTTTTAGGTATTCTCGTTCCTGTTGTGGGACAATTTCCTCAAAAAACTTTCGTGTGTAAATCCTCGATTTTCCTTCCTTATTGAAGTTATGGTAAAGCTTCGAAATGTTTTCTGCGCATATCAGCAAGAAAAGCAATTGAAGGGATTCGCGGTCGGGCTTAATTCGGGGCAAATCGTCTGCCAAGGATATGAGCCTTTGCGCTTGATGCATCATTATTGTAGCTTCATGTTTTTGATCATTTGGGCCCAAACTCTCTAAGCTTTCAACGAACTGCCTCGCATCTTCAAGTCTATTAAAAAAAAGGAGAATAAAAGTCTAGCCACTCATTCATGGCCTCAACTCCTGTTTAGAGAATACAGCAAAAAGTTATCATAAAGATATGTCTAAGTTATACAGCGAAATAATACAGGTAAATTCAATAGATATTTTGATCATGCTGATGAATCTCTCTCGCCATTAGAGGGTTATATATTACAACAAAGGGACACGGCATGCCGTGTCCCTTTGTGTTTAAAGAATAATTTTGTTGCTAATACAGATCTATCATCTTTCCAGTTCGGGTATTTTCACATCGTAGCGCGAGGCCTGCATCAGCACGTGGCGCGTATCGCTCAGCGGCCAGGGCCACGGGCAAGATGGCAGGTAGTTGAGGTCCACTTCCACCATCGCCACGCCGGGCCGCTCGGTGGCCTCGGCCAGCAGGGCGCCCCACGGGCCGTAGATCCTGCTCTCCACGTCGTAGCCGCAGCTTGCCACGTAGACATGGTTCTCTATCGCCCGCGCGGCGATCAGGGTGTTGTTGCCGCCCCAGATCGGCAGCAGGATAATCTCCGCGCCGGCGGCGGCAAGCGCGCGCGCCGGATCGACAAACCAGCTGTCCCAGCAGATCATGATCCCAACGCGGCCGAAATCAGTCTCCCAGACCGGGTAACTGTCGCCGGCGCTGCAGCCCTGGTCGTACTCTCCCTCGGGCAGATGGACCTTGCGGTACTTGCCCTTAACTTCGCCGTCGCGCCCGATCAGCACGGCGGTGTTGTAAATCACCGCTCCCTCACGCTCGCCCAGCGCCGCCACGATATACATCCCGTGCTCTCTGGCCACTTTACTAAGGGCCTCGGTGGTCGGGCCGGGAATCGGCTCGGCGACATGCTGGTATTTGCTGGCGCCTCCACCGGGCCGGCCCACGCCGATCAGGTTGATTCCCTCGCCGAGACAGACGATATCCGCACCCTGAGCACCTGCTTTATCCGCCACGGCGCAGAACTCGGCGACTGTTTCGGCCACCGATGAGTTCCCGCCGGGACGGCAGTTGACAGTTGCCAGTTGCACCACGCGATGCGGCGGCGGCCGGACCTCGATCAACTGGATATTGTCCCACCAGACACGGCCCTGGGGCGCCTGGCTGATAAACAGCTCAAGTGCCACGCTGCGCGCCGATTCGGGGGCCTGGAACGTGTGCTCCACGAACCGCCACTCTCCATCGGTGATCCCATTCTGCGGCGGGTATTCACGCGTATTGCCGATCTTCCCGCCCTGCGCGTTGCGCCACTCCAGGCGGGCGAACACCCGGTGGTGAGTCTGCCGGATACCCGTCGAGGCGAAAGCGGCGGAGAAAGTGTAAAACGCTCCGCCCTCGATTCCCTCGACCACCTTGCGCCAGCAGCCGCGGGCTGAGCTGTTGGAGGCGCCGTAGAGGCTGAGACTGCCCCGGCCGGTCATGCTTTTGTTCAGGTCGACACTGAACTCCGGGCTGATCTCCTGGCGCTGGCAGGCTGTTTCCCACCCAGCGCCGGAGGAATCGAACGTGTCCTGGCTCAGCAGGGTTTTCCCATCGTGAGAGTGACCCGGCAGCGGCAGGGCCAGCAGCGCCAGCAGGATCAGGGTTGGATGGATCAGGGCCGCTTCCACGGTGCGCCCGGGTGCAGCCGTGAGGGTTGATTCCTGCTTACCGGTAAGTCTGGTCATCCTGGTCTCCTCCAGGCAGAGATTTTCAGTTTCCGAAATGTTTTTGGCAGGCCGGGCGGAAAAATTGAAACCATCCGGCTGGCTGGCGTGTCATATATAACAGAAGCAACAAGTTATTTCACGGTCTCGGAAAAATTCACGGGTAAGGGAGGGCGCAATGAGCAAGCGCGAGCTTTTCAACATGGTCTGGCACACTGCGGTTGTGATCACCATATATTTCGGACTGGTTTACATGCCAGTCGGCATGGCTTGACAGCAGCGTATGTCGGATCGGCCGCACTCTGACAATTGGAGTGGCGGCCTTTTTTTGTCAATTTCCGTTCAGAACTTTTATCCTGATATTGCGGAAATCGACCCCGGTCTGGTGGTTCTGCACGCCGATATGGCCGCTGCGGGGCCGCTGTGCAAGGGGAGTCAAACCGCCCTGGCCCACCGTGTACTCGTCCATGTTCGCCCGTGTAACCTCCGTTCCGTTCAGCTCGATCACCACCAGGGGACCGTCGCAGGTGATCCGGAAATGGTTCCATTCTCCCGGAGAGTTGGCCGCACCCTGCCTGGCAGCCACCTGGTAATAAATACTCCCCGTCTGCTGTGCCGGCTTGATGTCGCGGTGTTTTTCAGCCTCGTCGTCAAGCACCTGGATCTCCATCCCGGTCTGCGAGACATGGCTTTCGGGCGGAAACCTCAGGCCGACCCCGCTGTTGCCCTCCGGCGGGATTTTCCAGTCCAGTTCGAGAATAAAATCGGCGTAGGTCTCGTCTGTGGCCAGCCAGCCGCCTCCCCCGCCCACGCAGCGCAGAACTCCGTCCTCGGCTTTCCAGGCGGCGATATCGCCGCCATCGGCGTGCCAGCCCTCCAGGGTGCGGCCATCGAAGAGCGGTACGAAACCATCTCCGCCGCAGCCGTTAAGAGTCAAACTCAATAAGACAGCTACCACCGCCAGCAGGACTCCGTTTCTCATTGGTCCCCCGCAAGATGTACGGTTCGATTACTCGAAAGCGCCGGCTTTTTTGAGCATGTTGGCCAGGTCCTTGCAGTGGCTGTGCTGGGTAATCATCAGCGCGGTCTGGCCGCCGGCGTTCTTTTCCTGAAGGTCGATACCGAGGTCGAACAGCATGTTGAAAATGCCGATATAACCGGCTTTTCGGTATGTCCAGAGCGCCCCTTCCGCGGCGTGCATCAATGCGTTGTGGCCGGAGTTATCGCGGAGTTTTTGGTTGGCTCCGGCCTCAAGGAGCAGCTCGAAAGTTTTTTTGAGCCCGCGGAACGCTGCGGCCATCAGCGGGGTGCGGCCCCTGTCGCTTGCAGCGTTGACATCGGCCCCGGCCTCGATCAGCGCCCTGAGCACGGGCAGGCGGTTTTTTTCCTGGAGAGTGCCGCCGCCGCTGCGCACCTGGGCTATCACCGCCGTGCGGCCCTTGCTGTCAGGGGCTTTGACGTCAGCCCCGGCCTCCAGTAGAATTTTCACGCGCGAAACTGTTTTGGACCTGCCGATCGAGGCCATCCGGGTGGCCCAGACAGTTGCCAGGATCAACGGGGTATTGCCGCGTTTATCGGCTGCGTTGACGTTCGCCCCGGCCGCTACAAGCGCTTCCATCACCGGAGCCTGTCCGTGTCTCGACGCGGCCATCAGCGCGGTCTCTCCGTCCGTGGCCGGGGCATTTGCCGCCGCTCCCGAGTGCAGCAACAGTTTGATCGCGGAAAGCTGGCCCAGGCCGGCCGCGATAACAAGCGGGGTCAAACCCTGCTTATCGGGCTCATCGAGATTTACTTTGTCCGCCAGGGAGCGGACCTTATTCATCTCAGCCTGCTTGATCGCTTTTATCAGGCGTGTATGCCTATTGTCGAATATCATGCCGGTTATCCGCTGAAGTTATATTCGTCCGCCGCAGGACCAAGTTTAGCACTCGCAGGCCCGCGCGGTCAAGTGCCAGCCGTATTCAGTAGCGATTCGCGGGAGAGACGGATCGAGGGATGGATCTCAACTGATCGGCGCAGCGGACGGTGAAAAGGGGCGCGAAACTACCGGGACCACGGTTTCAGGCTGATTCTGAAGAACGAGGAGTTTTTCAACTTGTAGTCTTCGATCATCGTGTCGTTGCGGTATGTTTCGAACTTGCGGTAGAGAGTTCCTCCGCCCTCGAGCATCAGCTTCCAACCCCTGCCGACCTGTGCGGAAAGGAACGGACCGGCGGTGATATTCGAGTAACGCAGCCCGTCGATACCCCCGGCCGCTCCGGTCATGCCGAACGCGCCCAGGCCGTAGCGGTCGCCATCGACACGCACGGCTCCGCCGATCTCAAGCCCGCGGCCAGTGCGCCAGGTAAGCTCGGTAACTGTGGGCAGGATAATTCTGAGGTGCGGGTTAGCGCCGAAAGGGCTTTCCAGGTGGACCAGGGGCAGGAGCAAGTTGTCGCCGAACGAGGTGGACCAGCTTGCTCCGAGACCGACTACAAATCCGCCGGACAGAACCCGGTCCAGGAGCAGACCGGCCTGGACCCGCCAGTGGCCTGAATCGGCGCCGCCCTCGAAATCGCTGTATACTCCGGGGTTGATTTGAATGATTGTCCGCCATTTAGGGGATGGACGCAGGAGCAGTGCCGCCTGGTATTCTGCTCCGTGGAGCCTGTCCAGCCGGTAGGCCGAGCTGGTGATCGACAGATTTTCGTACATTACCCGGCGCTGGTGGTAGGCCAGGCCGTGCATGATCGACCACCTTGTACCGCCCTCTCGATCCCTGCCCGGTCTGCGGATGCCGATGGGGGGGAGGTTCAGTTTTACACGCAGGGTGGTGAGTTCCACTTTGGCGCCGGGGTTGAACTCCGGCCCCGGACCGTCGAGTTCAGCCCCGGCAATGAACTCGTAATTCAGGCTGAGGGGGGAAAAGCCGCCAATCCTGCGTCCTCCGCGCTGGGCGTACAGTTCGCCGCCGGCCAGGGCAATTAACAGCGCCAGCAGTATTATCCTGTCACCTGTCCTCACGGTTCAGCCTCCGGCCGTTATGTCTGAATCAACCGTTCCAGCATTCCACTGACGATTTCAATCTCTTGCTCGTTAACCTCGTGTCCCAGGCCGTCGTAGAGGTGCATGTCCACTTCGGCGTTCATCCTCCGCAGAGCCTCGGCTGTTTCCTCTCGACCCTCTTGCAAGGGAATATAGGGGTCGGGGTCCCCGCAGCCAAGAGAGACGGGAGTACTCTCGAGTGAGCCCGGAGCGGGCCGGATGGGTGGCGGCCAATTCCAGGGCCATGCAGGCGCCCTGGGAAAAACCGATCAAAGCCGTGCTTTCAAGTCCGAGGCCCGCGCTGCCGGCCCGGCGCAGCAGCCCCTCGATCGTCCTCATTGAAATGCCTGGCGCCCAGTTTCTCCAGGTCCGTACGGGCGATCCTTTCCTGAGCGTTTACCGTACCTGTCAGCAGGATAAAAATAGCGGTGCGAAGCAAGAGTTTCTCTCCAATAGGTGCGTTTGCAACAAAAGGGGCCGCACCTCGTAACGGGATACGGCCCAATTTAAAGAATAAACTGAAGATACCCGGCTACCTGTTTTTCCGGTTATAGTCGATCTGCCGCTTGATCCCGGCAAGACGCTCCCGCATCGTGGTAATTTTATTTACGTGACGCTGGGTACTCCTAACCATCTTGGGATCATTCGTGGAAATTTCCCGCAAATCAGCCATGGCCTTGGCATAATAACTCAAGGCACGGTCGACTCTTGCATGGTTCATTATGCCGAAGCCGATAAGAGCGTCAATATCCGCAACCTCATCGGAGGCGTAGTCCAGCTCCCTGGCGTATTCCAGGTAGGCTGTGGCTCGAAAATAATGAGCCATTTCGTTCATATATATGTCATTGGTCTCCAGCGCGGCGGTTAAGGCGGTGACAGCCCGCGGGTAGTCCTTGATTTTCTGGAGGTTGATTACACCGATCTGAAAATTCAAAGCCGCTTTCTGGGCATCCTCCGCGCAATTGACCGCCTTTTCGTAATAGTCTATCGCTTCGTCGAATTTTCCGGCCAGATGGGCGTAGATACCCAGGTTATAGCAAGCGCCGGGAAATGCAGAATCCAACTCCGCGATCCTCCGCAGGGTTTCGATCTCCTTCCCGGTATCGTTGAGTTCGTGCTGCAACGTGGCCAGAAAATTCAATCTTTGACAATGAGATTCTATCCAGGATGGGTCGGACGGGTTGCCTGCCGAGTTGGATATCTCGCAGCCACGGGTCATGTAATCAAGGGCTTTGCGATCCAGGGGTCCGGATGTGTCCGATTTGCAGGCCGCTTCGAGTTCACCGGCTTTGTTGTAATAGTAGTCGGCCATCAGATGCCGGACATCGGCGTCTTCGTCCCTGATCCCGATCAATTTTTCATAGACCTCGATGGCCTCGTCCTGTCGCTCGAGCCTTGTCAGGCTGGTGGCCCAATAGTGGGTGTACGTGTAGCGCTCCGGATCTATTTCCGCCAGTTTGCTGAAATGCCTGAGTGCGCCCTCATAGTCATTGCTGGTGTAATAGTAATGGTTGGCCAGTATTTCGTGGGTTGGCACGTGCGAGGGATCGATATTGGTGAGGATTTCATTGAACCTGGCGACTGCCTCGGCGTACCGCTTCAGCTTCATTAAGCTCATCGCCACCATAAAGTTGAAAGTGCGATTTTCCGGCTCCATGGCTACCAGCTTACGATAGTTTTTCAATGCCTTATTCATGTTTTTCCGTGCTGGAAATAGTTTCCATACCTTGTCGTATATTTTATTGTTATAATAGGGGCGGGCAATTGACATCGTTATGATCAGCTTTCTGGCGGCGAAGACCACATCGACAAACTCTCCGGCCAGGTTCCAACTCTTCTTCTCGCTTTCCACCGAATACCACTTACTCTCTATCGTATAATCATCTTTCGTATAGTGGTCTTTCGGATAAATGTAAGTGACCTGGGCCGAGAATTCCGTTCCCGTGCCACCCGGCTGGCTGATTGTCGAGCGGGCAAAGATAATCGACTGGAGGTCTTCCATCATCTGCGGCAGGACTGAATCCGGGATGGCTTTGACTCCGGTCATGTTGTGCTCTTGCAGGTAGTTCTCGTATTCCTTTTGAGTGACGCTCTCGAAATATCGGCATTTATCGAGGACGTCGGTCAGGTCCCATTGGAACTCTTCCTTTACCTTCCGGTCTATTTCAGTTTCGGACTCTGGGGGCAGCACCAGAATTTTCGGCCAGCCGGCCTGTGCCGGTCTGCTTAGGAGGATGAAAAAAACCAGCATCACCAGGAGACGACCCGGGAAGACAGTCATGACTAAGCTCCATTCGAACTGAAATCAGGGACTGATCATGGCATCGACCGCAATTAATTGTGGTGACGATGGCGGGCACTACCTCCCGAACGGCAGTTTGAAAAAACATTATCTAACCTTAGATACCATCCCGGATTGTTGGTTGTTCCAAATCTGAGCGAAATCTTTCGTCCTTTTCAGCTTGAAGCGAGGGGTTCCTATCGTTTTTACAATATAATATAACACTATCATCGGGACACCATAGAGCACTCGGGCTGCGACACCTGTCAGCACTTTCATCCATTCCTCCTTTTTGTGGTGAACATTATCACCGTAACTATTCCCGTCTCCTCAGAAGCGGACGGTAAAAAAGGCAACGCCGGATCAACCTCTCAACTTATCGAGCAGCTCGTTGAGCCTGGCCGCCTGATGGCTGCTGACAGGATGGAATTTTTCGATCCGTTCACCGGCGGAACGGTCGAGTTCATTAAGCAGCTCAAGACCCTTGTCCGTGATGAGGATATCCACTGCGCGACGGTCCCGCTGGCACTCGCTGCGACAGACAAGGTCTTTCTGTCTTAATTTTTCAACCAGCCGGCTGGCATTGGATTCCCTGTCAAGCATCCGTTCCCGGAGGTCGTTGACCGAGGCAGGTCCGGGGTACCTGCCTCGCAGGATCCTAAGAACGTTATACTGCTGGGAAGAAACTCCGAATTTCTTCAGCCGCCGGTCATTCGACGAATTCAGCCAATTGCCGGTGAACAGCAGATTTGCGATCAGTTTCTCATGCTCGCTGCCGAAACTCTTCTGCTTGATTTCCTGCTCGATCTTCAATTGATTTTCTCCTCGAGGTTAAGTTGTCAATACCTGAAGTCAATTGTCACCAAATCCCTTGAAAATAGTTCTTTAACTCAGGTAAAAAATGTGATAGGATGGATATCGACTACACTTTTCGTGGTTTCCCGAAAATACTGTTTGGATGATAATCCGCTGATTCAGAAATTGAGTTTGGAGGCGACAGTGACTGACAGCAATGACATGGGTAAAATCGGGCGCAGGGGGTTTATCAGCACCGTACCGGGGATGGCTGCCGCGATTGCCGCCGTGCCGGGCGTGATGCAGGCTGCAGGAGAGAAGCCGGGCGGCTTGAAGGCGGGCGATGTGCGGAAGTATCTGATGGGCCTGGACGGCGGGTGGGTAAGGAAAGACAATACCGTGGATACGTTCAAATCCGGGAAAGCAATAAACGAGGTGACTGGGATTGCGGTGGGCTGGATGTCTTACACGTGGGCGCTGAAACGGGCACTCGAACAGGGCTGTAACATGTTTGTCACCCATGAGCCTACATATTATAACCACCGTGACAACGATGAGGAGATTTTCCGTTTCAAGAAAGTTGAACAAAAGCGCGAGTTTATCGAAAGCAGCGGCCTGACGATCCTGCGCTGTCACGACCTGTGGGACCAGTTTCCCGATGAGGGGATCCCGAACTCGTGGGGCAGGGTCCTTGATCTGGGCGATCCGGTCGACGGGGGCGGATATTATTACGTGTATGACGGCGAAGGCCGTAAAGCCGTACATGTCGCCCGGAGAGTGGCTCGAAAAGTAACCTCGATGGGCCAGCCCGGCGTGCAGTTTATCGGTGACGGGGACCGGACAGTGAACCGGATTGTGATCGGCTGCGGAGCCATTACGCCGATGTTCGACTTTATCGAGGAATTTAACGCAGATATGGCTATTTGTTCCGACGACGGGTTCACCTACTGGCGCGACGGCGCATTTGCAGTTGATACCGGGTTTCCCGTGGTGATTGTCAACCATCCGGTGACCGAGGAGCACGGGATGAAACTGCTGGCGGCCAGGCTGAAAGGAGCTTTCCCCCAAGTGCCGGTACATCATATCCCACAGAACTGCATGTACAAAGTGTTTACTGCATGACCGGCTACAGGGTCGAAACGGATGCGGGCCGGCACGTTCATTGCGGATCGCCTGGCTACGGGGAGTTGCCCGGAAGGTTGGTGCGGGCAATGAACGTGCCGGCCCGCACCGCAGCTCGCAAAATTCACACGTCAATATCAAGATTACTGCCAGGATTTCGATGTGCATAAACGCAAACAGCCCTGTCGATCAGGGCTGTTTGCGTTAGATCCGCAGGCGGAACTGATTCTATTCCATCACTGGCAGGATAATCAGGCTGGCCATCCCATCGCCGTGGTATACCTGCTGCTCGGCGACAACCATCTTTGTCTTGTCCGCGATTCCAGCGCCTGGTGTATTCAGGTTACGGGCGAACCTGGGAAAATTGCTGCTTGAAATTTCCACCCGGATTCTGTGGCCGGGCAGGAATGTTATCGCGGTCGGCCGCAGGCTGATTGTAAGATCGTACCGTTGGCCGGGAGTAAGTTCGTTCCAGCTGTCGAGTCCCTCGCGTTGGGGAGCGCGGATGATCCCGCCGGTTATGTTGATCGCGCGGCCGTCGGGATGGACATCCACCAGCTTGGCGGTGAAATCGGTATTGACTGCGCTGGATGATGCCCAGAGTTTGACTTTCACCGGACCGATTACGGTGATGGACTGGCCGAGCTTGTCGCTCGAATACACCAGGACGTCGTCGCGTCGCTCCACGGGCCGCTGATCATATGGGCCCTGTGTGACAATCGACTCGCGGCAGCAGTCGTTACCGCCGAGAGTCGGTACTGGATTGGAGGGATCGTAGCTGAATTTGTCGACGGTTTCTCCCGCTGATGGCGGTGTCATATCCAGGGTCCCGTCGCCCAGCAGGCTGTTTGCCCCCTTGACGGAGTGGAAATAGTAACTGATCTGCTTTGCGCCCTCGGGGGGCCATGACCCGTAATCGCGCCACTTGTTCTCGCCCATCACGAACAACCTCACCGGCGGTTTGTCCATCAACCCGTTGTCTTTACCTTTGAGCCAGTAATTGAACCAGTCCAGTTGGAGTTGACGGCTGTCGAGCGCCGCCTTCGGTCCGAAATCGAGTTGCCCTGATTCGGGATGGCCGAAACTGCCATGGAACCACGGGCCGATAACCAGACGCGACCCCTCCCGTGCCTGAGACGATCCTCCTATGGATATCATTCCGGCGAAATTCTCCAGCGTCCCTTCAAGGAACACGTCGTACCACCCGCCCATGTTGAATGCCGGCGCTTTGATATCCTCGTATCTGCGTGATACGCTAAGGTTTTTCCAGTAGTCGTCGTAGGTGGGATGAGCCAGCCACTCATTGTACCAGGGCACCTCTCGCCCCAGCATGGCCGGGATTTCGCTCAGCGGGAGCACACGGAACAACTGGTCCCAGTCCAACGGCTCGGCGCCCATGTCCTGCCCCACGCGCGCGGAGATACTCAGCGCACCCCACATGGTGTTGAAACTGAGCGCGAACACTCCGCCGCTGTAAATCCAGTGGCGGTAAAAATCGCTGGCGGCCACAACCGGCAGCATGCACATCAGGCTTTCGTGAGCCTGTGAGGCCGGCAGCCACTGGGTCGCCCCCACGTAGCTGCCGCCGAACGTCCCAAGCTTGCCGTTCGACCAGCTCTGGGCGGCGCACCAGGCCTGAGTGTCGTAACCATCGGTCGCCTCGTTGACAAACGGGTCGAACTCTCCGTAGCTGTCGTACTTGCCGCGCACGTCCTGCAGCACCACTGCGTAGCCCCTCTCGGCTAACCGATAGCCCGTACCGGGATCGAAATTATTGTACGGCGTGCGCATCAACAGCACTGGCCACTTTCCTGCGGAGTCCGGGTGGTAGATATCGGTCGAGAGCAATGTCCCGTCGCGCATCGGCACCTTGACGTTGAATTCGGCTTTGACATCATAAAGATTTTCCTGTGCTCGCGCCGGAGGAGCGGCTGACAGGAGGAGGCAGGTAATTACGGTCAACAGCCTGCCAGTCAGCCAGTCTGTCGGTATGCGGCCATGTCCTGCGAGTTTCATCCGGTTTCCTTGCGCGCGGTTGTTTGAGGTGAGGCTGGTCAGTTCATTCCATCATCTGATCGTAAATTGTGCAGACGGTGGTTCGGACCATGAGCGGTAGGCGGCGGCGACTTTGCCGGTGTCGGCATCTCCGGAATGGACCCACACCCGGTAACGGGCTCTCAGCGGCTTGCCCGCTACCAGCCAGTACGGCTCGATTCCCGGCCAGGCGATTCCGCTGAACCCGTAGTGGCGAAGGCACCAGCCGTTGGGGAAGTCGATATTATCTTCGTGGTCGAAAATTGCCGCGCCCGAATACTCATCGCTTCCGCCGAAACGCGCCGAAAAGTCGGCCCAGGCGAATGGAACACGGTTACTGTCGTCGCTCTGTACTCCACCGCTGGTGGTAATAACCGGCTCCTCGAACGGCGCAAACCGGAGGCTGAATCCACCGTAACCCTTGATATCCGCCGACCCCTGGATCCCCACCGGGTCTTCTGTCGCCTCCCAGCTCAGCTCGAAATCCATGATCCGGCCAAGCTCCGAGCCGCGATAGACCGTAACCCACACCCGCTCGTCCACGATCCGCCGGCCGCTGTCGGTATACCATCCGTTCCGGGCTCCCAGCCTGGCGAATACTGGTCCGGTTTCGCGCACCAGCCAGTCGTCGAACTGCTGCTTTACGCCCCTGATATCCCACAGGCTGAGAGTGTCTTCTCCCACGAACACCTGAGGCCAGGTCCAGAAGATACCCCGGTGATGGTAATGGTCCTCGGGGAAATCGTCGCTGATTATCCGTCCTGCCGGAGTCCGGACCGGATGGAAATAACTGGCGCGGCGCCTGTCCTCGGGGACTCCGTCGGCCAGGTGCATGCCGTAAACATAGCCGATTGCCGGAGAGCCGTTTTCGGTAACGAGCAATCTTTCTGCCGATACGGAATCGAATTCGAACGGGCTTTCTGCGAGCTCACGTCGGCGGACCGTGAACGTCTGCCGCATTTCAGAGTCACTTTCCGGCGGCCGCCAGAGGAATACCAGTTGACCTGTGCCGGTGAACTGGACAGGAACGGCTGTGGCTGGAGCTCCTCCTGCCGTGATAACTTCCCAATCTTGCCCCCCGGGGTCGAAACCCGGCGGAATCTCGGCCATGATCGGCACATGTACCGCGGAAGAGGTTCGCGGCGGATAGGTTGCAACCAGCCGGTACAGGTCACTGCCCGGTCCTTTTTTCCCGCCGCAGCCGGGAAGCAGCAGAAAGCCGCAGATCAAGGTGGTCCAAGCCACCGGGATTGCCAATCTGGTCGTCACCGGTCAGCCCTCCCTGATTTCGCGGGCCACCGGGTCATAGCTTACCCTCCTGCCGATATCGGCGGCACGGTGGGCCATGATCGCGGCCAGGGAATGGCTGAATCCGTGCTCCACGGTGGCGTTGGGGTCCTTGCGGGTCCGAAGGCACTGGACCCAGTTGAGCATGTGGTCCATGCCCGCCGGGTCTGGTTGGACTTCGATCCCAGCACCCTGCCCTTGCCCTTCGTGCATGGCGAACGCGCTGGTGGGGTACTGGCGGTTTCCTGGTTCCAGACGCTCCGGCAGCACCCGGCCCTCGCCGGTAATTTTCCAGGTCTTGGTGTCCAGCACTCCGGCGGTGCCGTAGAACATCGCCTCGGCTCTCATCGAGCTGTTGCCGAACCTGGTTTCGTAATGAACCAGGAAACCGCCGGGGTATTTGAATGAGGCGTGAATGGTGTCGTAGTGCTCGCGGTTGGGCCAGGTCAAGGTGGCCCCGGTGGCGGTGACGCTTTCCGGCCACTGCTCGTCCATGTACCAGTGGAGCAGGTCCGTATGGTGAGCGCCCAGCAATCCAACCACACCAATCGAGTAATCGCCGTAGAGGTGCCAGCAGCGAAACCGGCGGGCATCGAACGCCCGGGCGGGCAGGTGCATCTGATATCCCTCCCAGTCGATATCGCCTGCATGGACATTGCCGTACTGCCGCTCCCAGCGCGGCCCCGCGTCGTTCCACTTGAGTTCCACCACACAGACCTTGCCCAGTTTGCCTGCCTGGACAAGCTGCGCCCCGCCCATGTAGATCGGGTCGCTGCGGCGCTGGGTGCCGATCTGCACTACCCGGCCGTTGGTACGCACCGCGGCCACCGCCTCGCTGGCCTCCCCGACAGTCATCGCCATCGGTTTCTCGCAGAACGCATCCTTGCCGGCGCGGCAGGCCGCGGCCAGGATCGTGCTGTGACCGAGGTCCGAGGTGGTGACCATCACCGCATCCACCTCCGGGCTTTCCAGCATGTCCGTGTACCGTTTGAATACTTTTGGTTTTGCGCCGAACTGTTCGGTTATCTGCCCAATCCTCGCCTCCCGGTTGATCTTCCAGACATCGCAGACCGCGGAGACGGTGAAATTTTCCTCATTGTGAAACCCGGCCATCGATTCCAGCAGGTAAGCCGCCCGGTTGCCGCAGCCGATCACGCCGATATTGATCCGGTCGTTGGCGCCGGGAACGCGGGCACGGGAGACGGCGCTATCGCTCAGCAGCGCCCCGGCGACTGAGGCGGCGGAGGCGGAAATGAACCGTCGGCGGCCCATGGGGTTGATTTGGCGGTTATTTGCAGGCATGGCTTACCTCCCGGCGAGGATAAAAGAAATGGATGGCTATGCTTTGTCCTTGCGGTCTGTCTGCGGGTGATTATAACACCCGGCGGGAATGGCGGTCAATCGTTTCAGAGGGAAGTCGTCTCAGCCGTTGCCGTTGCTTTTGCGGATCTCGATAGCCATGCGCTACCGGTCCATCAGCCATGCAATACTTGTCCAGCCGCTTTCAATGGTTAAATTATGGAGCGAACTGTATTTCTGTTCCATGAGCCTGTGCGAAGCAGCAGCTTAACCGCAACCGCCGCCTGCCGGCAGGAGGAACACATGGCCCGACTCATATCTTATCTCCGTCTATCCGGTTACTTTTGTCTCACTCTGGCCGTGCTGACCGCAGCCATGGTGATTTCACCGCCGAGCGAAGGGCTGGCAATGGACAATCTCAAAATCGCAATCGCCCAGCCGCGCTGCACCGACAGCGACCTGGATGGCAACCTGGCCCGGCTGGGAGCGCTGACGGCCCGGGCAGCCGGCGAGGGAGCCGGAATCGTCTTTTTCCCCGAGACTGTTGATCTGGGCTGGGTAAACCCTGACGCCCACAGGCTGGCCGGGCCGGTGCCGGGAGGAGAAGCCGCGGAGGCGGTCTGCGCGATGGCTGCGGAGAACGGGATCTGGATCGGGATCGGGCTGAACGAAAAGGACGGCGACAAGCTCCACGACACGGTGGTGCTGGTAAACAGCGAGGGCAAGATCGTGCTTAAGCACCGCAAGATCAACCTGCTGGACTGGCTGATGGACCCGCCGTACACCCCGGGCGCTCCGGCCGATATTTCCACGGTCGAAACACCGTTCGGCAGGGTGGGTCTGCTGATCTGCGCCGACAGTTTCAAGGAAGAACTGGTGCGGAAACTGGCCGGCCAGAAACCTGACCTGGTCTATATCCCCTACGGTTGGGCGGCAAAACAGCCCGACTGGCCGGAACACTCGTTCAGCCTGGTTCAGCGGGTGCAGAAAACCGCCAAAGCGATCGGCGCGCCGGTGATCGGCCCAAATCTGGTGGGCAGGATCAGCAAAGGCCCGTGGACAGGATATACCTACGAGGGCCTCAGCACCGCCGCCGATGCTTTCGGGATGAGTCTGGTGCAGGGCAAGTGGAACCGGGAGGACCTGATTCTGCTCGAGATCGAGCCGGGAAATATCTACAACTGACAACACCCGTATCACTCACTGGATGAGAATTCCGCAAGCTTGAGCATTCAAAGGAAGCGAGCTGAAGATGGCCAGATTTCTTACCGTATTGATCTTTGTTGCCGTTGCCTCCTCCGCCAACGCGGCGGTCGATATCTGGGTGCACCCGTGGCTGGCCCCGATGGAGAAGGCGGCTGTGCGGCCCTCGGCGGTCCCGGAGATAATCGCGCTGGCGGTCACTCCCGGCGAGTACGAGCCGGGCGCATTCGCCGTCCGCAGCGACAGAAACGCCACCCTAGCAGTCTGGCTCGTTCCCGGACGTGGCCCCGGCGGCATCCCTCCCGACTGGTGCGAGCTGCACGTTGTCGAGAGCCTGGCCGACAGCACCGAGCCTAATCGACTTTACGCTTTCTCACTGCCGGTTGATGTTGTAAAAGATCAAACGCGCTATTTCTGGCTCACTGTCCGGCCGCCAGCGGGGACGCCTGCCGGTACCTACCGGGCGAGTGTGCGGGTTAGCGCTGACGGATTCGAGCAATCGGTAAAGATAGCCTGCACCGTGCTGCCCTTCGAGCTGCGGCCGGCGAAAGTCGCCAGCGGGGCGTTCATGGCCGGTACCAATCTTCCGGAAAGCTACTACCGCGACATGAAAGAACACGGCCTGGACGCGATCCAGTTTTTCTGGGGCGGAACGGGCGTGGAGATCAGCAATGTCGATGGCGAAATCGTGCTCGATTTCAGCCGCACGGAGCGGTTCATGCGCCGGGTTGCCGCCGCCGGGCTGAAAGGGCCGGTCACCTTCAGCCTGGGCAACGACCACAGCCTGCACTACGAGCGAAGGATCGCCGAGGCGTTCGGCTTTGAAGTGATCACGGAGGAGAAAGTGGGCAACAAGGCCGTGATCGGCCCGCGGGTGACTCCCGAACTGGACAGCCTGTTCGTGGAGGGCCTTCGCCAGATAAGAGACTGGTGGGAGGAGATGGCCTGGCCCCAGGAGCTGGTAATCCTGATCTACGACGAACCAACCGAGCGCCTGCTGGCCCGCTGCAAACAACGATACGACCTGCTGAAATCGGTCATGCCGGGAACGAGGGTCTACGGCGTGGTGATGAACCGCAGGACGTGGGCCGAGAGCATGGTCGACCAGTGCGATATCGTGGTCTCGAACGGCGATTTTCTGGGCTGCCTCGAGGTGACGCAGAACTACGATCTCGGTTACTGGGTCTACAGCTTTCCGCTCAGGGCCGTGCATGTCAGCCGTCACGACATGGGGTTCCTGCCCTGGCGGGTCCGGGCCGAGGGCGCGTTTTTCTGGATGTACAACTACTGGAATTATGACCCCGACAACTGCGCGGTGTATCGTGATCCGGTCAACCCCGGCCTGCCGGTGCGCTCAACTCCCTGGGAGGCTATCCGCGAGGGCCACGACGACCTGCGCTACGCGGCTACCGCGGAGTGGCTGATCGGCCGCGCGCCAACCGGGCTGAAACAGAAAGCGCAGCGCAGGCTGGAGGAAATCAGGATGTCGGTCGTGCCGAACCGCCGCAGGCGGGCCCCGCGCGGCGAGTTCCACGACGAGATGAGCGTGCTGGCCCACTACAGCGAACCCCAGCGCGTGCGCGAGGAGTTGATACACCTGATAATGGAGTTACTGGGAGAGGGCTATCCGGGTGATAAGGAGAAAAATTGGGAACTGTAAACGGCTCTTACAAGCGACTGATAAAACTTGTCCGCGAAACTGGCATATTGCACTCCGTGGCGGAGTTGCTGGAGTGGGACCAGGAAGTCTGCATGCCCGCCGGGGGGAATGCCCACCGGGCGGAGCAGATGGCATTGCTGGCCGGGATGGTGCACGAGAAAATCACCGCGCCCGAGATCGGAGAGCTGCTGGCTGAATGCGAGCAGGCTGGTTTCCCCGCCGGCGGCAGGGAGGAGGCCAATGTCCGCGAAATCGGGCGCAGGTACCGTAAAAAAACCTGCTTGCCTGTCGAACTGGTCCGTGAACTGGCCCGGGTGACAGCCAACGCCCACCCGGTGTGGGTACAGGCGCGAAGCAGCAGGGATTTCTCCCTGTTCCGTCCCCACCTGGAGCGGATTGTGGCCCTCAAGCGCGAACAGGCGGCGGCGGTCGGCTACGAAAGCAGCCCCTACGATCCCCTGCTGGACGATTACGAGCCGGGGGAAACCGCCGGTCATCTGGCCGGGCTGTTCGACGGCCTGGCGCCGGCACTTGCCTCTCTGCTGTCCGGAATCCGGGAGGCTCCGCGCAAGCCTGACAGCACGCTGGTCCGCCGCCGTTACCCGGCCGAGGCTCAGCGTAAGCTGGGTATCGAGGTCTCGCGGGCGATCGGGTTCGATTACGAACGCGGCCGGGTGGACACGGTTGTCCACCCGTTCTGCCTCACGGTCGGTCCCGGCGATGTGCGGATCACCACCCGCTATAACGAGCGGTTCTTCAACGAAGCCTTTTTCGGTTTCATGCACGAGACCGGCCACGGCCTCTACGAGCAGGGGCTGGTGGCGGAGGATTTCGGCCTGCCCGCGGGCGAGAGCGTATCGCTGGGGATCCACGAGTCTCAGTCCAGACTCTGGGAAAACGCGATCGGCCGGGGAAAGCCGTTCTGGAAGTTCTTCTTCCCTAGGCTGGCCGCGGCGTTCCCCGACGCCCTGGCGGGCGTGAGTCTGGACGACTGGCTGCTGGCGATCAACGAGGTGAAGCCCTCGTTTATCCGGGTCGAGGCCGATGAGATCACCTACAACCTCCATATCATCCTGCGGTTCCAAATCGAGCGGGCGCTGATCGAGGGCGACCTGGACGTGGCGGACCTGCCGGATGCCTGGAACGGAAAGTTCAGCGAAATGTTCGGGCTGGAGGTCCCCGACGACTCCCAGGGCGTGCTGCAGGATGTCCACTGGTCGGCCGGGCTGTTCGGCTATTTCCCCACTTACTGCCTGGGCAACATCTGCGCGGCCCAGTTTTTCGCGGCCGCCAGGGAACAGATCCCTGGACTGGAGTCCGGCCTGGAAGCGGGTGAGTTCGCGCCGCTGCTGGAATGGCTGCGGGAGAAAATCCACCGCCGGGGGATGCTCCTGATGCCCCGGGAGCTGGTCCGCGATGTCACCGGCAAGGAGCTTTCGGTGGACTGCCTGCTGAGTTACCTGGCAGAAAAATTCGGCAACCTGTACGGGATCTGATTTATGACTCCGCCACGTAATCTCCGCTTGATATTTCACCTGGTACTTTTATCCCTGACAGCGCTCGTTTGCGCCACGACGAGCGATATGTTGCACCCGGAAATGAGCATCGCGAGCGGCGAATCTGCCGTTGCGGAGCTGGCTGTCTGCGGCTGGGACGAAGTGTTTATCCTGCGGCTCGAGGGGCCGACCGACAGTATCGGCCGGGTGGTCTGGAGCTGGAATGCCGCCGATGAGCAGGACCTTCCCGATACGATGAAAACCAGGTTCGGTTCAACCGACGACTGCAAGCCGGTGGACGGCGGCCGGGCGATCCTGGTCACCTCCTCGGGCGATGGGGTAGCGCTGGTGGAGCGGGCCACAAAAAAAGTGCTGTTCTGGGCTTCGGCGGTCAACGCCCACAGCGCCGACCTTCTGCCCGGAGGTCTGGTGGCTGTGGCCGCCTCGCATGACCCGGACCGGCCCGGAGACAGGCTGGTGCTGTTCGCGCCCGGTACTCCCGGCCGCGAGATAGCTCACTACGAATTACCCAGCGGGCATGGAGTTGTCTGGGACAGCCGGCGCGAACTGCTTTACGCTCTGGGCTACGACCTGGTCCGGGTGTTCAGGCTGAGTGGCGGTTTGACCGGGGAAGGTGCGCTGGAGGAAGTCAGCCGGATCGAGCTGCCGGCCACGGGCGGCCACGAGCTGTATCCGGTCCCCGGCACGCCGTACCTGAGCGTGAGCACGAGCAGGCAGTGCTGGCTGCTGGACCGGGACACGGAGACGGTTGTTCCCCATCCGGTGCTGGCGGACCATGCCGGTGTGAAATCGATCGGTGTCAATCCCCGCAGCGGCCAGCTGGCCTGGACCGAGGCCGAGGGCAGCCACTGGTGGGCCACCAGGATCAGGATGCTCGATCCGCCGAATCTCGTCCGGATGCCCGACCGTCGGCTCTACAAGGTCCGCTGGCTCGAGCAGGAGTGAATTTCAGGCGCCTGCTAGTGTTGTGTCCCGGAAGTATATGTAGTAACTCGAAGCTCTGGTAATGGTTCGATCAACTCAAGCAGAAATCCCACCTGGCCCCCCTTTGGTAAAGGGGGGAAGCGGCCTCCCCCTTTCGTAAAGGGGGATCGAGGGGGATTTATAATTCGTTTTATGTACATTATTTGCAGGACACCACAGTAGTTGCCGTTACAATTCAGCCACCCTTATCGGCCCGTCTGCTGATCCCGGAGGCGGGCTTTTTGTTGTCGTGGGACTTGACACGAAACCCGCTGCTGTCGTTTATTGAGAGAGATCGAGCGATCAACATTCTCGCACGGGGACACAACGATGATAAGCAGAATTATCGGTACGGCAATGCTGATGTCTCTAACCGTCCCGCCTCTTCCGGCCTTTTCGGCTTTCAGCATCGAGGACCTGACCGTGCTGGATGCGCCCGCGGACACGATGATGCGGGCATATCTCACGGAAAAAGTCGGCCGCCAGTTCGCCAGGCGCGATTCCCTGCTGGCCGGTTTCACCACGAAGGCGCAATGGGAGCGGCACGCGGATTATATCAGGGAAAAATTCCGTGAGTGGACCGGGCCGTTCCCCGAACGTTCCCCCCTGAAAGCCCGAGTCGCCGGAGTATTGCAGCGCGAGGGCTACCGGGTGGAAAAGCTCTGCTTCCAGAGCAGGCCGGGATTCTATGTCAGCGCGAGTCTTTACGTGCCGGCCGCCGGCAGCGGACCATTCCCCGCCGTGCTCTATGCAGTCGGCCACTCTATCGCCGGCAAGGCGGCCGCCTATGTCCAGCCCTACTGTATCGCCCAGGCCCGTAAAGGGTTTGTCGTGATGGTGATTGACGCGGTGGGCCAGGGAGAGCGCAGGCAGGAGGAGTACTTCGTGTTCGGAGGGTCGCCGGGTTCCGTCCACCAGGCCGTCGGTTTCCAGGCATTCCTGGCCGGAACGCACGTGTTCAACCTGATGGTCTGGGACGCGATCCGTGCGCTGGATTATCTGGAATCCCGGCCGGAAGTCGACAGGCACAGGATAGGGATTACGGGGAGCTCGGGCGGCGGAATGATGAGTACCTATATCCTGCCGTTCGAGAACCGGATCGCCGCGGCTGTTCCGGCCTGCAATCCCAATACCTGGCTGGCCCGCGTAAAGGCCGGCCTGGCGACCGACCACGAGCAGGTATTCTTCGGCGCGTTCTCCGAGCTTGTCGACCCCCGCGGCGACCCGCTG
Source organism: Candidatus Glassbacteria bacterium (assembly GCA_019456185.1). Classification (NCBI taxonomy): domain Bacteria; phylum Candidatus Glassiibacteriota; species Candidatus Glassiibacteriota bacterium. The sequence continues at coordinate 65,757 of VRUH01000004.1, forward strand.
CTATGTCTGGCCCCCCGTCCGCTGCTGATCGACGCCACCAGCCGCGACCAGCTCAACCCGCCGATGGGAGTCTGGGCGCTGGACAGCTGGCTCTACCGCGCCTGGGCCTCGTACGGCTCGCCGGAAAAAATCCATACTTCGATGGTTGACGCCGAGCACGCTTACAACCGCGATCAGCGCGAGGCAGCCTACGCCTGGTTTCGGCGCTGGCTGGGGGACGGAGGGCCGGCAGGTTTCAGCGAGGGAGAATTGGAAATCGAGCCGGAAAGTCTGTTATGGAGCGCTCCGGACGGCAGTGTGTTCGAGCTGCCCGGCAGCCGCGATCCGCACAGCCTGGTCCTGGAGTACTTCCAGCACAACCGCGCCCGCTGGAACACCGGGCCGGGCACCCCGGAATTCAACCATCGAGTGCGAGATGCGCTTCGCGAGGTGACCGGGATCGGCCGCAACCCCGCAGCGCCGGCGGTAGAAATAATCGCCGCCGGGAGCAGCGATGGCGTTGAGCGGACAAAATTGCTGTTCCGGCCCGAGCCAGGGATTGTCCTGCCCGCGGTGCTGATCGGACCGGTTGAGGGCGACTGGAAAAAGTTTACGATTTATCTGAATGACCTGGGTAAACAGGGACTCGCGGCGGATTCGCTTGAATACAAAGAGTTCCTCGAAGACGGCGGCAGCCTGCTGGCGGCGGACTTGCGCGGCCAGGGCGAGACAGCGCCGGGGCTGGAGGGTAAGTTCTGGGATTTCCTGGCCGGTGACCCACCGCCGTCGCAGAAGATCCGTGATATCCTTGCGGTCCTGTCCTGGGTCAAGGCCGAGTATCCGGATGTCCCGGTCACTATCCGCGCAGTCGGGACCTCGGGACTGTGGGCTGCGATTGCCGCCGTGCTGGACGGCCGGGTCGACGGGCTGTACCTGGCAGAAACTCCGGTGGATTTCGCCGACATGCTGGAGACAAAACTGCCGCGCTACAACGAAGAGTTGATCCTGCCGGGTATCCTGGCCAGGCTTGACATGCAGCAGGTTTACCAGGCTCTCTGCCCGCTACCGGTTACACTCGATTCACCCCTGCGCGCGGACCGTCAGCCTGCCGGGCTGGAATTCCTGCGGCAGCGATTCGCGCCGGTCAGCGAGCGGTACGCCAGCGCGGGCAAACCGGATAATTGGGCCGTGAAGGTTGAGTGAGTGTTCAATGCCGCATAAAATTTTGAGTTTCGGCGAAATTCTCTGGGACCTGCTGCCTGACGGGCCGGTGCTGGGCGGCGCGCCGTTCAATCTGGCCTACAGACTGGCCGAGTTGGGAGAGCACGCGCTGATCGCCAGCAGGGTGGGTGATGACGACCTGGGCAGCAGCGCGTTGATCGCCGCGCAAAAGCTTGGAGTGGACACTTCGCTGGTGCAATCCGACCCGGACCGTCCCACCGGAACGGTGGAAGTAAAACTTAGCGGCGGCGAGCCGGAGTTCCGGATCGTTTCCGGGGTGGCCTTCGACTGGATCGAACTGACCGCCGGCCTCGACGACGCCGCGGCGGGTGCGGACTGTATCTGTTTCGGCAGCCTGTCCCAGCGCGCGGAGATATCGCGAAAGACGATCCAGACCTTGCTGTATTGCCACCTGAAAGTACTTACGTTCTGCGACATTAACCTTCGCCGGGACTGCTACAGCGCGGACACTGTGGAGGACTCGCTGCTGCGGGCCGATATTTTCAAGCTGAACGAAACGGAAGTACCCGAGGTCTCCGCGATCCTGTTCGATGAGCAACTGTCCCCTCAAACTTTTGCCCGGCAGGTGCTGGAGCAGTTCAACCCCAGAACCGTGCTGGTGACTCTGGGCGAAAGGGGAGTATTGGCTGTGACCGGGAACACAGATCCTGTATATGTTCCGGGATACAGGGTGCAGGTAGTGGATACGGTTGGCAGCGGCGATGCATTCAGCGCGGGGTTCCTGCACCGCTTCTTGGCCGGCGATACCCTGGCCGGGTCCTGCGATTTCGGCTGCAGGCTGGGTGCGCTGGTATCTGCCCGCAAGGGAGGGACCGCCGCGGTGGAGCAACAGGCGCTGGAGAGTTTCGGGAAAGAGGAAGAAAAAATAGCGGATCCCAGGTTCCGCGAATACGGGGTATAAAAAAAGGGCCGCTGTCAGCGGCCCTTTCTCTTGAATCGGATAACCGGGCGGCCGCCGAGGTCCACTGTATCTGCTATGGAACACTGTGCCAGGCCTGATCGGCCTGGGCCTACTCCAGGAGCAGGAGATAGACATTGCAGTCGCCGCCGGAATCGGAGGTAAAGGTTATCATCTTATCGTCCGGGCTGAACCGCGGGTGCGGATGGGCTATCTGCCTGCTGAACTTGCCGCCGTGCCGGAATATTTTACGGGGCTTGAGGTTGATTCCATCGCGCTTGTAGATAGTCAGGTAGGGCTTCTCGGCGGTGCCGTCCCCGACGATCAGCTTGCTGTCCGATGAGCCGTGGTTGTGGAACTGTGAGTCCTTTGTCGGTATCTCGAGACGGGCGCCGGTGTTGATATCTATTATCCCGATGAATTCTCCCCGCTTGTCGGTCCCGTGATAGCCTACTCGAACTCCGTCCCCGAACCAGTACTCGTGACCGATACTTACCTGGGGTACTTCCTCTACACGCAGCTTCCTTTTTCCGCTGCCATCGGTCCTGATAAGCCACATCCGCTGGGCCACGTTTTTCCAGGGACCCTCGTGACAGAAAAGGACCAGTTCCGGGTCGGTAGGGGAGGTCTGTACATGGGTAAACCATGCGTTCTCGCGAAAGAATTCCGTGCTTTCCGACCCATCTGTCGCCACCCTGACCAGGATACTCAACGGCTTTGCCGCCCAGTGCTCCTTCTGAGAGGAGTAAATGACTTTAGTTTGAGTCTTAAGCTCAAGTTCCTGGGAATAGCCGAAAACGAGGTTCTTCTCATCGGAGGTGATCGAGAGGATGGTATTGCCGGTAAAACCATCCGGGATGGTGAAAAGCTCCTTTTCCTGGAAGTTGCTGGTATTTACGGACTTGACCACCCGGCCATCGATGAAATAGACCTCTCCCCTGCCAGGGGCGAAACACGGGGTGTGCACCTTAAGGTCCTGGCAATCGGTCAACTGGGTAAATTTTCCGGTTTCCAGATCGCCGTAAAAAATATTCCAGCTTCCGGACCTGTCCGAATTGAAAACTATTTTTCGGCAATCGTTGGACAGGTCGTTGTTGGTGAAATAGAGATGGTGGTCCTCGGAGGCAGCCGTGGTAAACTGGACCACGGTCAGGCCTGACTCGGGGGAGATGATCCGTTTCATTTCCGATGGGTAGACTTTACCCTTGCCCGCGCCCAGGGCGGTGGCGACTGAGATCACGGTGAAAAAAAACAGGGTCCCGGCGGCATTTGGGATTTTTATGACAGTGCGCACGCCTGTTTCAGCCATGAGATACCTCCGTTACATCTTGGAGTTCAGAGTACAGAAAACAAGAGTCTGCCCCGATAGGGGGCAGACTCTTGTACGTCCCCTTTGCATGGTATCATTCTGTTCCGTGTTGCAATCAGCCGCCGATCAGCAGCAGTTCCCAGTCCTCGCTGTGCACCGAGCGTTCCATCGCCTCCAGCGCCGCGATAGGCGGGATCAGGCTCTCGTGGCTGCGCGGCTCCTCGCCGGTCTGGAACATCCTGATCATCTTCGAATACATGTAGTCCGTGCCGTTCTCGACTTCGAACCGGGGCTTGATCTGCTGCAAGCCCTTGCTCAAGCCCACGTACAGGTCCCAGCCGCTTACGGGCACGTAGGTGGCAATCAGCCCGCCGGTGTACTTGAACTGGAACGTGAAACGGCCCCGGTTGCGGGTTGCACGCACTGCCTCCACATCATCGCCGAAGAACCTGAACAGGCGTTCGACCGTGTGGATGCCATAGAAGAAAATGCCGCCGTACTTGCTGGTAATACTGCTGGGGCCGGTGATCACCACCGAGCGGATATCATCCGGGTCGAGCGCGGCCACCTGGGCCACCATATCATCCATTACCGGGTTGACCGCGGCCGAACTCATCGAGGTGATCGGCGTGCCCTTGCTCTCGGCGATCTCGATCAGCTTGAGCCCGTTTTTGGCCCGGTAGCAGAAGGGTTTGTCGACGAAGGTGGGGATCCCGGCCTCGACAAACGGGATCGCCGAGGCGACGTGGTACTTGGCATGGCGATGGTCGATAATCAGCGCATCGATCTGACCCATCAACTCGCTCTGGTGCTTGACTATCTTGGGAATGCGGCCCTTTTCGGCGGCGTTGCGCGCGAACTCGTCGGTTTCGCCCCAGACGGCCACCACCTCGACCCCCGGGAACATCTTACGCTCGTTGAACGTCCTGCCGATCCCGATAGTGTGGCTGTTCTCGGCCCCGATAATACCCACGCGGACTTTTTTGCCCGTGCCCGTATCCGGCGGTCCGGGAGCGGTCTGTGCCCGCACGGCCGCTGCGGCTGTCAGCGCTGCCAGCGCTCCAGCACCGAGCGTATGCATGAACTGGCGGCGATCTGTCATCGCGTCCTCCTGAAAAAACTGAGTTTTATGATGGAGAAACCCGGTCGGTTAAAAACCCGCAACAGAGAAGGGGCTCGGTTGCAGGCCCCATTCCGATTGAAACCAGGCACAAGTCTTATCCTACTTCCGGTACTTCCTTCAGGGCTTCCTCGATCATGGCCGCCGGGTACTCGTAATCCTCGAGGGCATGCTCGTGGTACTTCTCATAAGCGGTAAGGTCCAGGTGGCCGTGGCCGCTGAAGTTGAAGGCGATACATTTCTCCTCGCCGCTTTCCTTGCATTTCAGCGCTTCGATAATCGCGGCGCGGACAGCGTGGGTCGTCTCGGGAGCGGGAATGATCCCCTCGGTCTGGGCGAACAGCGTACCGGCCTCGAAACACTCGATCTGGTGCAGGCTCATCGCCTCGATCAGGCCCAGTTCCTTGAGGTGGCTCACCAGCGGGGCCATCCCGTGGTAGCGCAGGCCGCCGGCGTGGATACCGGGCGGGACAAACACGTGGCCCAGGGTGTACATTTTCAGCAGCGGAGTCATCTGGCCCGTGTCGCCGAAATCGTAGCGGAATGGACCCTTGGTCAAGGTGGGGCAGGCGGCCGGCTCGATGGCGATAATGCGGATGTCCTTGCCGCCGATCTTATCCGGGATGAACGGGAAAACGAACCCGGCAAAATTACTGCCGCCGCCCGCGCAGCCGATCAGCACGTCGGGAAAATCGCCGGCTATCTCGAACTGGAGTTTCGCTTCCTGGCCGATCACGGTCTGGTGGAGCATCACGTGGTTCAGCACGCTGCCGAGCGAGTAGTTGGTATCGTCGTGGGTGGCGGCGTCCTCCACCGCCTCGCTGATCGCCATCCCCAGGCTGCCGGTGGTGCCGGGGAAGCGTTCGTTGAACGCTCGTCCGCTCTGGGTCCGGTCGCTGGGACTGGAATAGACTTCGGCGTTCCAGATATGCATCAGGTTCTTGCGCATCGGTTTCTGCTCGTAACTGACCCGCACCATGTAAACCGTGCATTCCAGACCGAATTTGTTGCAGGCCAGGGCCAGCGCGCTGCCCCACTGACCCGCTCCGGTCTCGGTGGAGATCCGCTTGATACCGGCTTCCTTGTTGTAGTATACCTGGGCCACCGATGTATTGGGCTTGTGGCTGCCGGCCGGACTGACGCTCTCGTTTTTGTAGTAGATTCTGGCCGGCGTGCCCAGGGCTTTCTCCAGGTTAAACGCCCTGTGCAGCGGGGTCGGCCGCCAGATTTTGAGCATATCGTTGATCGGGTCGGGAATCTCGATCCAGCGCTCGGAGGAAACTTCCTGCTGGATCAGCGCCATCGGGAAGATCGGCGCCAGCGCCTCGGGTCCCAGCGGCTTGCCGTCGGCCGGATTCAGCGGAGGAGCCATCGGCGCGGGCAGGTCCGCGACAACGTTGTACCACTTCTGGACCAGATCCTTTTCAGAGAGAACAATCCGGTAGTCGGCCATCTTTTAAACTCCGTGGAATGCTTAACAAAACCAGTGCGGACAGGTTGATAACGAAAGAAAGCAATAGTTAACACCTGACTCAGCACGTGTCAAATTTTTCTCGTTAATGTCCTGACCCGTGCCGGAGGTGGTTTCAGCGGCGTGCCCGTAAGATTGTGTTGATAATCGATTTGCGGCGTTTTAGATTGTTCACCTCTCTGGCGGGTATGTCTCGTGTTTTTTCCCGCCGACGACTTGGGCGGGAACCATCGCCGCCGGCATGGCAGCCTGGCATTCGGCCTGTAAAGAGAGCAGCGGGAGTGATGGAGATAATCGACGCCCATACCCATTTTTTTCCCGATCAGGTGGCGGCCGGGGCGATCTCCAGGCTGGAGGCGTCATCCGGGGAGAAAGCCTTCCACGACGGCACCCTGGCGGGCTTGCTCGGCTCGATGGATAAAGCCGGGATAGCGACCAGTCTGGTCCTGCCGGTGGCGACCAACCCGGAGAAAGTGTCATCGCTCAACCGCTTCTCCGCCTCGCTTGGCCAGGAGCGGGTGGTGATGGCCGGGGCGCTGCACCCCAGGTCACTGTCCTGGCGCGAGGAGCTGGACGAAATGCTGGAGTTGGGATTCAGGTCGCTCAAGCTGCATCCCGATTACCAGGAATTCTATCCGGACGACCCTGAGCTGCTGCCGTTTTTCGCCGCGGTCCGCGATGCCGGGGTGACGGTGATTTTCCACGCCGGGGCCGACCTGAGCTACAAGCCGCCCTACGGCGGCCCGCCCGCGCGGATCGCCCGGCTGATGGACAGCCTGCCGGGACTGCGGGTCTACGCCACCCACATGGGCGGTTTCCGGATGTGGGATGAAGCGGAGCGCTGCCTGGTGGGCCGCGAGGACGTGGTGCTGGACACCTCGTTCAGTTTCGGCTACATGCCCGCTGAGCGGATCAGGTCGATAATCCGGGACCACGGCGCCGACCGGGTGATGTTCGGCTCCGACAGCCCCTGGCTCGATCAGAGCGAGCAGGTGGCTAAGCTGAGGCGGCTGGCTCTGGAGAGCGAAACCGAGGAAAAAATTCTCGGCCGCAACGCGCGCCGTCTGCTCGATGGCTGGATTGTACCGGCGGAATAAGGCCGGCTGTCTGTCACCGCGCAATGATCCCGTTCAAGCTATCGAGACATCGTTGGGGCTGGTCGATTCGATCAGGAAATCGTAGCAATTGTCCTTGTTTTTCTCGTCGGCCCGCAATTTCATCGCCTGGCGGGGATGCTGGTTCAGGTGGCCGCTGATCCCGTAGATGTCGTTGAAGCCCCACTCGATCGTTTTGCGCAGCGGCACGAATTCTTCCTGGATCACCCTGTAGAGAGACCGCACGTCGAACTTCGGGTTCTTGAGGAAATTCAGCAGCAGTTCCAGGTTGCAGTTACCCGCGCCCCGGCCGATCCCGCTGACCGTGGCGTCAAGCAGGTTGACCCCGTCGATTATCGCCTGCTGGGTGTTGGAGAAAGCGAGCTGCTGGTTGTTATGGGCGTGGAAGCCGAGTTCCTTGTTCGGTGCGTACTTGCGGTAGAGATCCAGATAATAGGTGATCTGCTCGGAATAGAACGCGCCGAAACTGTCCACCAGGTAGAGGTAGTCGATCTCCTTGACCTCATTGACCTGACTCAGCGATTCGATCAGATCGCTCTCGATCGCGGCGGAGACGGCCATGATGTTGACCGTGGTCTGGTAGCCCAGGTCCTTGGAGCGCTTGACCAGGTCGATTCCCTTGTCGATATCGGGTACGTAGCAGGCCACGCGGATCATGTCCAGCGGGCTGTCATCGATCGGTTTCAGCTTCGAGACGTCAACCCGCCCGACATCGTACATCACCGCCACCAGCGGCCGGAACTCCGAATCGCAGGAATCGATTACCGCTTTGATGTCCTCGTCGTCGCAGAAATTCCATTTGCCGAATTTTTCCCTGGTGTATTCGTCGCTCACTTCGAGCTTCTTGCCGAGCTCGATAATATCGACTCCCGCCGCGCAGACCGCCCGGTAGACAGCTTTGACAAAATCGTCGGTGAACTGGTAGTTGTTGATCAGGCCACCATCGCGGATCGTGCAGTCCAGAACTTTGATTTCCTCGCGAAACATCGGGCGGTCTCCTTCCAATGGGAATCTACAGTACTACGGTGCAATGGTTTGCGTAATAATGTCATCTCGTCCAGAGTATGGCGCTGTCCGAGGCAGGCAAACAGATTAATCACTTTTGCCCGAAACATCAAGGGTGCGCCGCCAGCAGCTTCCGGACTGCCTGGCAGTTTGTGATCCGGTAATGATTGTTTTACTTGATGAAAATTGCAGGTTCTTTAATTCTCCACCGCCAGAAATTTTTTCTTTTTCTCGTATTTCCCCTTCCGATCCGCGCGCGCCAGCCCCTGGCGGATCAGCCGGAGATTGACAAACGTCCGGTTGGCCAGGTAGAGGTAAACCGGCCTGGTATCGCCGTTCGCTGCTTGCTCCGGGTCCTCGCGGAGGTAGACTTTCCTGCCGGCGGTGAGTTGGCGAAGGTACTGCACGGCTTGCGCCGTTTTACCTTTCAGGGGCCGCAGCCCGATCAGGCGCACAGCTTCTCCGTTGTCCAGTTCCAGCTCCACCGGGGATTTCACTTTCGCGATCCTGAAATAGTTCTCCCTGGGGCGTGAGCGTTCATTGACCCGCGAACCGTAGTTTTTCCTGCGCGGGCCGGTTTTGGCGGTCAGGCCCACCGGGTCCTTGAACCGGTAAGGCAGATCGTCGAGCAATCCCTCCGGGTCCACCGGTTCCCGCTCCGGCCGCGCTAGAGCCAATACCGGCGGGGAATCGCAATTGGCCATCCGCCGCACCAAAGACTCGAGGCACCGTTCGTTTATCTCATAGCCCACCGAGCTGCGGTCCAGCCGGGCGGCGGCGAGCGCCGTGGTCCCGGACCCGGCGAACGGGTCGAGCACGGTTTCGCCGCCGAAGGTGAACATCCTGATCAGCCGCCGGGGCAGCTCCTCGGGGAACGCGGCCAGATGGTTTCTCGAACGCTCTCCCGGTATCTTCCATTGCCCGCTGAAATATTCCGACCACTCACTGTTACTCAATTTTGCCGCTTCCTTGCGCTCGCGGCTGATTGCGGGGGCTTTGCCGGGTTTTTTGAACAGCAGGATAAACTCGTAGTTCAGCCGCAGAATCCCGTTGCGCGGATAGGGGAACGAACCCATCACGGTGCCGCCGCCGGTGGTGTGGGTGCTGGTCACCTTGCGCCAGATTATCGCGCCCATGTAATCCAGTCCGGCGCTCTCGCAGAAGCGGATTATCTCGGTACGGATCGGGATCACCTTGTAGCGGCCGTAGTGGGCAGAGCGGGCGAACTGGTCGCCGATATTGACGCAGAGACGGCACCCGGGGTGCAGCACCCGGACACACTCGCTCCAGACAAGGTTCAGGCTGTTGACATACTCCTCGTAACTCTGGCCGAACCCGATCTGCCCCGGCTGGCTGCCGTACTCCTTGAGCTGCCAGTAGGGGGGCGAGGTCACCACAAGCTGGACCGAGCTATCGGCCAACTCGTCCATCCGCCGGCTGTCGGCGACGAGTATCCTGTGTGTTGTTTTTCCGCTCACTGGAACTTGGCCCTGAACCTTTCCAACTCCGCCGCCAGCGGCACAGAACCGGCGAACAGGAACAGCGGGTACAGCCGGATGAAAGTTTTCTCGATCAGCTCCACAAAGCCCCGGCCCAGCCGCACGACTTCACCGGCGGGCAACATGGTTCCCATGTGGTAGTTTTTGCGCTGCGCCCAGCCGAACGCCGGTTGGGGCAGATTTTCGATCCTGGGCTTGGAGTAGCTTTCGCCGCCGATAGTCATGTCGCTGTGGGTTCCATTGGGCCACTCTTAAGTTTTATTTTTGTTATCAATTATCTACAGAAAGCGCAATCAGGAAAATCGCTCCACCGAGGCTGAGAATCACTATCGCAATATTAGAACGGCCTATCCAGGATATTTCCTGGACGACCACTATCCCCGCGATAACGATGGCGATGATGTTAAGAGTTCGAGGATTCATTTTTCACCTCCTGCTCCTCGAGAGTTGAAGACATTTTCATTGTTACCTCAGAATCATCGTTAATAATATATCCAAGGAGACAAATTTGTTACATTAGGCTCCTCCATTAATAAAGTTAAATAATAATATTGGCTAAATCTTTCCCTTAGCAATCGATAGATATTACTAGTGCATATCCTTCTTTGCGCTTTTTTTATTTTTCTTTCCTTAATTATTTTTAGATCATTAGGTCTATTAAGCTCAAAGCAAAGCTCTTCTTTATTAAAAAACCTCAACTCTAAACATACTAATATGTTACAAAGTCCGAATAATGAGTGTGGTCTGTTAGCAGGCGGTCCCGTTTTGAATAAATCCAATCTTCTCAATTCGATTTCGCCAAGCTTGGAGTGTCCCAAATAACCATCTATATATAAACCACGGATAATCTGCTCCCATGTTGAAAGATAGCGCAGGAAATGATCACTATATATCGGAACGAGCCGCCTGGCATCGATATGGTATTTTTTTATATTACCCGATGAATCGTATCTATCACCCAACACTTCTAATAAAGCCCTCTTCTTTATTTGCATCTCTATTTTACTAATGAAGTGGCTTGATAGAGATTTCTTTTCTGATCTCTCCAAGGGCAGGCAACCTGCGATCCTGTATTTATAGGCACCGAAAGACCAGGCCACGATATTATCGATAATAATGTTGCTTAAAGCGTCCATCTGCTTTTCCAATCGGTCATAGGTATTACTAGTTAGACGATTCTTGCCATAAACATGCGCTGTAGAATATCAATCAACTACTTGGGGAGCAGACCGGGGAAATGTCAATCTTCGTCCAAACCGGCTAAGCCTTGAACCCTCAGGGCGCGCTCCATATTAAATAACCGTCAGAGTTAAATAAGCGTAGTGACGACTCAGGATAGGTCATAGTTTTTCCATCCGTTGACTCAGTCTGTCCTAGACCAAGTCCGGCACGCGCTTTTTTCGTTTTTGCCGTACAGGGCCAACCAAGGCCCCTGACCATCGACTAGCAACTCAGCACGGAATTCACCGTTCCCATCATCTGGTGTCAGTCTCGCCCCCGAACGCATAACCCCCCAGGGTGACACTATTCTCGCCTTTTGCGTCAAACATGTGTAAGACTACCGTCGCAGGATTTTGCGTATCCAGAAAGACATTTCCGCCTAAAAACTGACCACCACCATCAATGCTGTCAGCAGAACAAACTGTTTGCGGCTCACAGTCTCCCCCTTCTGTTGTACGTGAACCGTCTACTACTGGCCTTTGCGTTTCATCCTTTCCGCACTTCGCTTTATTTCAATTATACGGCAAGAGAAAGTGCTGTCAATCAAATCAGGCCAAAGTAAAATGATTTCTCATTTGACTACAGTATATCAGACCAGCAAAATAACCTGTTGTCTCAGCCCGCAGGTCCGTGATGTCCGGAGTAGTGTGCGGAGCGTGGTGGAAAGGAGCCAACAATGCGACCGGGGAAGGGTTCGGGCTTGTCGACGTGGGCGGAGGGGATGTGAAATGCAGTTATTTCGACTACGGCTGGGAAGTCTGAACCGAAGATAAAGGCTGCGCACCGCCCGCGGCCGGAAGGCGCTCCGGACGGTGCGCAGTGTCCCGAAAACCAGCGGTCGGCAAACGGGTTCAATCCTGTCCAGCCGCGGGCGGCTGGTCGGTTGCCTTGGGATTGAACTCGGGGGCGCAGAGATGGCTGATCGCTTCCGCCTCCACGCCGCAGACCGCGCAAGTATATGGCGCCGCAAAACCGGCCGCCTGCCGGGAGGAGCGGTCTTCCAGGTCGTATTCGCACTGGTAATTGCGCTCGTCGGAATTAAGCTGTTCATCACTCATCAGACCTCCTCCACGCTGAATGTATTAAAGTACCTGCTTCCCTGCCGGAATCGCATTCCGCGCCGGGAGTAATCTAAACGTAATTAAGTAACTACAAGTTGCCAAAAATGTCAAGATTAATATCTTCACGGTCCCGGCGCTGTTGACCCGCCGGATCACCAGCCTTAATTTTTCGATAATCATCCGCCTGCCCCCGTTTTTCTGACCGAGAGTGTGAAAGCATGAATTCTCGCGAGCGTGTGCGTGCGGCTCTCGAGTTCCGCGAACCGGACCGGGTGCCTGTCGATCTGGGCGGCTCCAACTCCAGCGGGATCGCCGCGGCTGCCTATGCGGCTCTGAAAGGGCATCTCGGGATAACCGACGGGCAGGTTGTGGTGCACGACGTGGCTCAGATGCTGGCTACGGTCGAGGACCCGGTGCGCGAGCGGCTGGGGATCGACGTGGTCGGCCTGCCGAACCACGGCGCCGGCTGGGGCGGGGACTGGAACGTCGATAATGACAAAGGATACCGGCCGTGGACCATCCCCGGCGGACCGGCCGTCCAGGTTCCCCGCGCCATGCGAACGGAGTCCGCCCCCGACGGTTCGACCGTTCTGATCGGCTCCCACGGCCGTCCGGTGGCACGCATGCCCGCCGGCGGGCACTATTTCGACCCCCTGCCCGATCCTCCCGGCCAGGTTGTGCCCGAGCCGGAGGATTTCACCCTGCCGGCCATGCTGAGTGACGAGGCGTACGAGTACTACCACGCTGCGGCAAAGGAACTTTACCTGAACACTGATTGCGCCGTGCTGGGAGCCGCGGTCGGTTACGGGCTGTTCAACCTCTCGGCCGGCGGGTTAGAGAACTGGCTGTGCGCCATCCTGGACAACCCCGCCAGGGTCGGCGCGATCCTGGACCGGGCCGTGGAGTGCAACATTCCGCTTATTGAACGGTATAACCAGGCAGCCGGACCGTACGTGGAAGCGGTTGTATTCAGCGATGACCTGGGCACCCAGAACGCCGAGTGGCTCAGTCCCGAGGTGTTCGAGGAACTGTTCGCCCCGCGCTACAAGCGTTTGTTCGATTGGATCCACCGGCATACGGACCTGAAAGTGTTCTTCCACTGCTGCGGCTCGATCTCCAGCCTGATCGAGATCCTGATCGGTTGCGGGGTGGATATCCTGAACCCGGTGCAGACGTCGGCGGCCGGAATGGACCCCCGTCGGCTCAAGGAGCGATTCGGCGGCCGGGTTGTGTTCTGGGGCGGCGGGGTCGACACCCAGCACTTCCTGCCCTACGCAAGCCCCGCGGAAATCGAGACCCACGTGGCGGAGCGGATCTCGATTTTCGCCCCCGGCGGCGGGTTCGTATTCAACCCGGTCCATAATATCCAGGCCGGCGTAAGCCCGGAGTGTATCACGGCCTGTTTCGACGCAGCCCGCAGGTACGGTTCTTATCCTGTTGCATGAATGGAGTACCGATTATATTGTATTCATTCCGGGGAAAATTGGATTCAGCAGAACGTCTGGTATCAGGAGGGGAGCATGATCGATCAGTTGAAAGCCGATTTCGTGAGTAAGAAAAAGATTTTCGGGATACCGCTGCTGCATATTTCCAGCGGTTCGGCCAAAGGCGTGATCGCTATTGGCGAGAAAGCAACCGGTGTGCTGGCGGTCGGCAGGCTGGCGATGGGTTTCATCGCGACCGGTGCGGTCAGTATCGGCGTGATCAGCGCCGGGGCGATCAGCGTGGGACTGGCGGCCGCCGCGGGAGCGGTGGCGATCGGGTTCGGGCGCAGCGCCGGAGCGATTGCCGCCGGTGCGAGGGCCACCGGCGCGGTTGCGCTGGGTCCGCACACCGAGGGCGGTATCAAGATTCACGTGCCCTCGCTGACTGGTGATGACGACGAGGAGGAGGACGATTACTAACTAGCCCCGGTACTTTTCAACGGTTAACCCGCAGGTCACGGGCGCAGCGGAAGCCCACGTAGCTGTTTCCGCTGACCGGATAGAGCCAGTCGCGGCTGAACAGCGACGGGTCGTCCTGATTGACGTAGAAACTCCCTCCGCGAAACACCCGGTAAGTGCGCTCGCTGTCGCTCCAGCCATCCACCCACTCGGCCACGTTGCCCGCCGTTCCGTAGACCCCGTAAGGGCTGACGTCGTCGAGATACTCATCCACCGGTGATGTCCCCCCCAGGCCCTCGCTCCAGGTATTGGCCATTCCGGGACGGTAACTGTCGCCCCACGGGTATTGCCTGGTTACCTGCCCCATGGCGGCCAGCTCCCACTCCAGCTCGCTCGGCAGGCGTTTGCCGCTCCAGGCGGCAAATGCGGCGGCGTCCTCGTAACTGACACCGGTCACCGGATGATTTTCGCTCCCTTCGGGAAACTGCCCCTCCTTCCAGTGCCGGGGGGGAGTGCGTTCGGTGGCCTCGATAAAATAAGCGTACTGGCGGTTGGTTAGCTCGTATGTATCGATATAGAACGAGTCCACCCGCACGGAGTCCCCGTCCGCCAGTTCGATCGTCTCCGCCGCTATCAGGGTCATCCCGGCCGGAAAGTAGCCGAACCAGCTCTCGCGGATTTTCATCTCGAGCGTGATATCCTCGCCCGGAACCACTTCCACCGTGTCCACCGCTGCGCCGAATCCCGGCACGGACGCCAGTATTACGTGCGGCCCCGGCTCCAGGCGCACCAGGCGCCGGGGAGTGGTCCGGCCCAGAAATGTCCCGTCCAGCGACACCCGTGCTCCGGCCGGCTCGGAGGTGACCAGCACGCTGCCGGGGTGGGGTTCAAGTTCGATCCGGATGATGCTGTCAGAGCGGAAGTCCACCTCCACCTTGCGCCGCCAGGTTACGTAACCCTGCTTGCGCGCGGTGATATGGTACTCGCCGGCGGGGAAATTTTGCAGTGTAACCGTGGCGGTTCCTTCCAACATTAATTCAAGTGTGTCCACCCGCAGACTGACATCCGGCTGGCTGGTGACAATGGTCAGACGGCCCGTGCGGCGCTCCATCGCGAAATTATACTCCCGGACCTCGCCCGGCACGGCTAATATCGAATCCCAGACTTCCTCGTAACCCTCCAGGGCCAGCACGAGCTCGTGACGGCCCGCGGCGAGCTGGGGAACTTTCACCGGCGTGCGTCCCACATCCAGCCCGGCCACTATCGCCAGCGCTCCGGGCGGGTCGCTGGTGACCGAGACCGCGCCGAATCCCCGGCCCTCCAGCCCGGTCATTTTCTCGCCCATGCGGGATTTTTCCAGCAGCTCGTCGGCTCCGACGGGCGAGAGCACTGTCGCGCCGGGACCCAGCCAGCGGGCCGCGCCCTCGACCAGGGGCACCAGCGAACAGCTGCCGGTGTCGAGTTTCTCGACCCGGTAGCGGGCGCTGCGCACTCTGTGCGTTTCCAATCCCCGTTCGCCGGGTTCCAGGTCGGCGACTGTCAGCTCCTGTCCCGGCAGCACCCCGTCGGCCAGCCCGATATCGGCGATCAGCGTGTCGCCGCGCTGCTCCACAACCCGTCCGGCCAGCGGGAAATAAGCCAGCATCTTGCGCGCCAGCGCGGCCGTGCCGGCTGTGATCCCGGACACTCCGCCGGCGTGCTCCACCGTTTCGGCGGCCAGCACCTCGCCGCTTTCCGCATCCACAATCCGCGCGGCCAGGATTATCGATTCTCCGGGGCTGGAGACCGAGCCCGTGAGCACGTAACGGCTTTCGAGCAGTTCGCCCACCCGGCGCAGGCTGCCCTCGCTGAACAGGTCGCGCCAGCGAACGCTGCTGCGCTGAATGCGATACAGCCTGCCGGTTTCCTCCAGTACCGACAGCCTGCTGGAGCGGGCCAGTTCGTTGCGCATCAGTTCTGTGACAGTCCCGGCCAGAGTCTCAGCGGTCCCTATTGCCTCGAACTCCTGCACGGAGAGCAGGACGCGCCGGCGGCCGCTCTGCGCCAGGCCGCCGCCGGTTGCAAGGGGCAGGATAAAAAGCGAAAACCCCAGCCAGAGGAGAATATGTGCGGAGGGAACTTTCATCTGCCTTCTCATCACGCCGGGGTGTAAGTAGGAATGTCGGTAAGTCAGAGCGACCTGGAGCGGCCGGTTTTACCCTCTCCGGCCAGGTTGCATTCAAAATGCCGCCAGGCTTCGGCCGCGAATTTCGGCAGGATCTCCGTGCGCAGCTTACGCATCGCGTCCAGCGCGGCGCGGGCCGGGTCGATCCCGAAACCTTTCAGCGGATATACGTTGCCGAACAGCATCGAGCCGCCGCCGGGTTCACTGATGCTCAGGGCGGCGCTCCAGCGGCTGAAATGGAATCCCGGCTCGATCTTGTAGCCGGTCTCTTCGGTCACTACCAGGCTGACTATGGGCAGCGCGCCCGCCGCGGCCGCTTCAGATGACCGCTCGATTCCGAACCCCTCATCCCGCAGGTCCGCTTCCAGAGCGCTTTGGATTGACCGGCCGCCGTCATCTGCCGGGACATCGCCGCCCGGGAATTCGAGCTCACCCACGCTCACCCTGCGCAGCGGAATACTGAGCGCCCGCGCCCGGTCCACGAGCTGCTGACGGACCATCGCAATCCGGCTGCCGGTTGCGGGATCCGTCAGCACGCTCAATTGTCCGGTCAGTTCGAGCGCCTCCGCCACCAGGTCCCAGGCGCGGTGCGGGTAGCCCAGGCTCTCCATTCTCCGGCTCTCGGCCAGCTGGCTTTCGGCGGTTGATACCCGCGCCTTGGCAAGCTGTTCCAGGCGCGAGGTTTCGTTTTCCAGTGACTCGACAGGATAACGGGCAAGCACGTGGGCGTTCCAGGAGGTTTTCACGGACCTATCCCCGGTAATTGTCTGTTTTTCGTAATAAGTTTCGATCCGTTTGAGGCCGACAATCCTGCTGTTGCCTGCCAGTTCGATCCTGTCGGCCAGCAGGACATCCGCTTCGCTGCGCAGTCTGTCGTAGTTGAACGAAGCCTCCAGGCCGATCGCGGTTACGATCTGCCGGACGACATCGGCGGCCGCGTCGTTCTCGGCTGCTTCAAGGCTGGGAGCGTTGGTGGCGCGGCCGACGAAATACAGATAGGTCCGGTCGGCATCCGGGGTTCGCACGGTCCATTCCGGTGCGCGGCGATGGGAGCGCTGGATCTCGATTTCCCCGCCTGCCAGCCGGCCTCCCGCCGGCAGGGCGGGAGCGCACAACACTCCGGCCGCAACCAGCGGGAAGATCCATCTCGTCCGGAACTGTCCGGCGTATCGCGGCATCCGGCGCATACCCCCTGATAAGATCAACGGATCCGCCATCGGCTCAGTAGGTGGGCAGACCCTTGTCAAGGGCCTCCAGAACTTCCTGGGCCTGGGCGTTGTTCTGCCGGCGGATCTCGGCCTGGGTCCCGCGTGCGGCCAGGGCGACTGCCTTGTCGTACTCCGCGATGGGGTAACGGACCAGGGTATAGACATTGAAGAAGTAGCGGATGCCGCCGGGCGTGTATCGCTCGACCTTCTCGGTGTAGCTTTCCAGCTCCTTGACACCGTTGGCGACAGTCTTGCTCAGGATTTTCAGTCCGTCCTCGGTCACGCTGCCGACATCGTCGCGTGTCTCGGCCAGACCGGTCTCCACGCGGGCTTTCTTGTAGTCGATCAGGCCCTGGGCCTGGATCATCTCCAGCACCTGGCGGATCGCGTTGCTGCGTGCATCGGTGAGGCCGTCCTCCAGCGACAGCGCGCCGGTCTTGAAGCCGCGGAAGAAATAGTACTCATCGCTTTCGCCGGGGATTTTCTTGATCCAGCCGGGCTTGTTCCCGCTGCTTTCGACCAGTCGTTCGCTGCCGATGGCGGTCAGTTTGTGGCTGCTGCAGCCGGCCGCGATAACGCCGGCCAGGATGATTAAGCTCAAAGTCTTCAACATCTTTTTCCTCCTGAGTAAAACAGGTTCGGGTTAACTGAAGTTTTGCCTAGTCGATTGAGCAAGAGATATGCCACAATTTTCGTCAGACAGGGATGGACGGAAAACGGTTAACCATTGCGGGCTTAGCAGGCAGGAATTCAAGCGCTGCCCGCGGGGGGCCGGTAACTTTGTCCGGGAAAGGTATAAATTGCCGCCCGCATAATTCGTCACTGGCTTTATGATGGAAAGGGCTTTTGCCGGACCGGTTAAATTTCGGCTTGCCTTCGTCCCGTGCGACCGGTATTTTTCGCAGGGTTGAGATTTGATTTTCGACTTATTTCAAACGCAGATTACGAGCCGGAGCGCGGGCTTTGACAGAGATCAGGATTCACGGCCGGGGAGGCCAGGGCGCGGTGGCCGCGGCCCACGTGCTGGCGATTTCCCTGTTTGCCGAGGGCAAATGGGTGCAGGCATTCCCTCACTTCGGGGTCGAGAGGCGCGGCGCGCCGGTGGCCGCTTTCGTCCGTTTCGACACCGACCCAATCGAGCTGCGCTGTCACATCTACCACCCTGATTACGTTATCGTATTAGACCCAACTCTGTGCGATACCGGCGCCGTAACCGAGGGCCTGGCTCCCGGTGCCTCGGTTCTGCTCAACTCCGACGCCGATCCCGTGGAACTCGAGAAGTTCAAGGAGTACCGGATCGCCACTGTCGACGCCAGCTCGATAGCCATCGGGCACAAGCTCGGCAGCCCGGCCAGCCCGATAGTCAACACGGCGATCCTGGGGGCGTTCGCCAGGTTCTCAGAGCTGGTATCCCTGGAGAGCTTAATCGAATCGATCGGCAAACTGATCAAGCGAAAAACCGAATCCAATATCGCCGCCGTGCGCGAGTCCTACGAAAAGTTACGCGTGGCTGTATCGTCTTGACAACTCAACGGTGCGAGAGGTGACTCCTTGAGTCCCGAGCGGGATAAAGACAAGCGGAATACCCTGCCCGAAGTATCTTCCAGCACAGCGGACATGCAATGGAACCGGACCGGCGACTGGAGCTTTTTCGCACCGGTCTACACCGACCGGACCGCTCCGTGCGCGGTCAAGTGCCCGCTGAAAGTTCCGGTCAATAATTACATGCACCTGGTCAACGGGGGAAGCCACCGGGAAGCGTGGGAGGCGATTGTGGCCGCCAACCCGCTGCCGTCCGTTACCGGACGGGTGTGCTACCACGACTGCGAAGGCGGCTGCAACCGCCGCGAGTTCGACGATGCGCTCAATATCCACGGTATCGAGCGCTTCCTGGGCGATACCGCAATCGATAAGGGCTGGGACCTGCCGGCTCCGCCCGATGACGCGGCAGCCGCGCCGGTGGCGATCCTGGGCAGCGGTCCGGCGGGGCTGGGCTGCGCCTACGCCCTGCGCATGGCCGGTTACCCGGTGGAAATTTACGAGCGCGAAAACGCACCCGGCGGGATGCTGAGAGTGGGGGTGCCTGAGTTCCGCATGCCCCGCAAGCTGCTGGATGCGGAACTGACCCGCCTGGAGCGGATCGGGGTCCGCTTTCGCTGCGGGGAGAATATCGAGGAGCTGGAAAGTATCCGCACTCAGGTGCTGGGCGTGTTCCTGGCCAGCGGGGCGCATGGCTCGCGCGAGGCCGGGGTGGAGGGGGCGGACCTGGACGGGGTCCATTTCGGCCTGGACTATCTTAAAGCTTATAACGGCGGTACGCCTCACGAAACCGGGGGGCGGGTGGCGGTGATCGGCGGAGGCAACACCAGCCTGGACGTGGCCCGCGCCAGCCGTCGCCTGGGCGCCGAGGTCGACCTGTACTACCGCCGTACCGAGGCCGAGATGCCGGCCCACCCGGAAGAGCTCGAGGAGGCCCGCGCCGAGGGGGTCCGCTTCCATTTCCAGGTTGCCCCGGAAGCGCTGCTCGACGGCAGCGGCGGCCGGGTGGCCCGGATTCGGATGATTCGCATGGAGCAGGGCCGGCCCGATGAGAGCGGCCGGGCGCGGCCGGTGCCGGTTGAGGGCAGCGGGTTCGAGGTCGAGGCGGCAACCGTGGTTTTCGCAATCGGCGAGAGGCCGGAGTTAGGCTATCTAGGAGATAACGGGGCGCGCGCCGGCGGCTGTCTGGCCGTGGACGGCTACGGACGGACCGGCATTCCGGGCGTGTTCGCCGGCGGGGATATCGTGCCCGGCGAGAACTCGGTGAGCCATGCCCTGGCCGACGGGATAGCCGCCGGGCGCAACATGGCGGCCATGCTGCAGAGCTACGGCCCGGAGAAGATCAAAAACGCCGAGGATGACGCAGTGCCGGCGGGCCGGATCAATTTCGACTATTTCAGCAAAGCGCCCCGGCTCGAACCGTCCACCAGCCTGAGCACGAAGCCGAGCGGCAACGGTGAGACCAGTATCACGCTCGAGGATTCCGCGGCCCGCGACGAGGCGGGGAGGTGTTTCAACTGTGGCACCTGCGTGGACTGCGACATCTGCCTCGTGTTCTGTCCCGACCTGGCGATCTACTGCCGAGAGGGCTCCTACCTGGTGCGTACCGAGTACTGCAAGGGCTGCGGAATCTGCGCCGAGGAGTGCCCGCGCGGGGTGATCTCGATGGAGAAAAAGGACAAGTGAAATCCCTGATTACAGGCAACGATGCTGTTTCCACCGCCGTGCGTCTGGCGCGGGTGGAGGTGATCGCCGCCTACCCGATCACGCCCCAGACCAGTATCTCCGAGAAACTGAGCCTGTACTGCAGCGAGGGAACGCTGGACGCGGATTTTATCATGGTCGAGAGCGAGCACAGCGCCCTGGCCACCGTGATCGGCGCGGCCAGCACGGGGGTGCGCACGTTCACGGCCACCAGCAGCCAGGGTCTGGCGCTGATGCACGAACTGCTGCACTGGGCCAGTGGCGCGCGGCTGCCGATCGTGATGGCCAATGTCAACCGCGCGCTGGGCGCACCGTGGAGTATCTGGGGCGACCAGACCGACAGCCTGGCCCAGCGCGACACCGGCTGGCTCCAGTTCTACTGCGAGAGCTGCCAGGAGGTGCTGGACACCACGCTGATGGCTTTCGCCGTGGCCGAGACTGTCAACACGCCGGTGATGGTGATGCTCGACGGGTTTTTCCTCAGCCACACCGCCGAGCCGGTGGAGGTGCCGGAGCCGGAGGAGGTCGACTCGTTTCTCGGCGGCCGTCCCGAGCCACCCGCCCTGGTGGACCCATCCGAACCCCATACCCTGCACGCGGTTACCAGTCCCGAGTATTTCATGGAATTCAAGCACCGTCAGTTCAAAGCCGCGGAGCAGGGGGAACAAGCTGCAATAGAGGTCGCTCAGGGGTTTGAGAAGAAATTCGGCCGCAGTTACCCGATGACGGAAAATTTCATGTGCGCCGACGCCGAGACCGTGCTGGTCACCAGCGGCACGGCCGCCGGCACGGTGCGCCACGTGGTGCGCAAACTTCGCGAGCAGGGCAGGAAGGTTGGCATGATGCGGGTGCGGATGTTCCGCCCCTACCCGTTCGACGAGGTGCGGGAGATAATCGCGGGGGCCAAACGGGTGGCCGTGCTGGAGCGGGCGATATCCCCGGGCAGCGAGGGGGTGATGGCCCAGGAGCTGCGCTCGGCCGCCTATGGCCTTGACGACGCACCGCGGATTTACGATTTTGTCACCGGACTCGGCGGGCGGGATATCGTGCCGGAGTATATCGAGCAGATGGTGGAGCTGGTGGAAAACGGCGCGGATAAGCTTGAGAGAGTTAATTGGCTGGGGTTGAAAGAGTGATACTTACTATTGAGGTGTTTTAAAATGCAAGCCACCGATTACAGTTCGAACAAAGACCTCAAGGACGAGCCGTTCGGCTGCGGCAACCTGGCCTGCCCCGGTTGCGGCGAGCCGATAGCGATGCGCGAGGTGCTCAACGCGCTCGACGGCGACGCGGTGATCGTGATCCCGGCCTGCTGCGGCTCGATTATCGACGGCCTGTTTCCCTACACGTCTGCCCGGGTACCGGTGCTGCACACGCCGTTCGCCACGGCGGCAAGCACCAGCGCCGGAGTGCTCCACGGCCTTCGCCGCCTGGGCAACAAGCACACCACAGTGGTGGCCTGGGCGGGTGACGGCGGCACCTACGACATAGGTCTTCAGGCTCTTTCAAGCACGGTGGAGCGCAACGAGGAGTTCCTCTATATCTGCTACGACAACGAGGCCTACATGAACACCGGGATTCAGCGCAGCAGCAGCACACCGCTCCTGGCCTGGACCACCACCACTCCCGAGGGCGATCTCAAGCAGGTGCCCAAGAAGAATATTATCGATATCATGGCCGCCCACCGGATTCCCTACGTTAGCGCCGCCACGATCGCCTACCCGGACGACCTGGTGGCGAAAGTCAGGCGGGCGAAGGAGACGCCGGGCAGTAAGTTCATCAACATCCTTTCGCCCTGCCCGACCGGCTGGCAGAGCAAGACCAACCTCTCGATCAAGATCAGCCGGCTGGCCGTACGCAGTAATGTCTATCCGCTCTACGAAGTGTTCAACGGCGAAAGGCTGGTTCTTCGCGACAACCCGGACCCCGTACCGGTACGGGAGTACATGGAGCTGCAGGGCCGCTTCCACGCGCTGACGGACGATGAAGTGGAGCAGGTCCAGCGCCATGTGGACCATGTCTGGGAGCGGCTGCGCGGCCGCGCCGACGAACTGACCTGAACGGGGCTGTCGCTGCCACGAAAAGCGTGTTTTTGCGATAAAAAAGGAAGTTGAAAGAATTATTGCGGCAGGAAGCAATTTTTTTCGACTTTAGTATTGCATTACGGGGCGAAGATAGATAGAATAGTAGGAGAGTATTTTGTAAGGTTGTGCTAAGTATAATACAGGCAAAGGGTTAACATATTGGTGGCACCGGCTAAAAATACCTGGCGCTCGCTCGGTTTGAATGTGCTGGGAGGAGTGTCCGCTTTTTTTATTGCCCAGGGAATCGCCTCGGCCGCCGATGTTTTTCTTGTCCTTCCCCAGGGAATAACCACCGCCATTTTCGTCACATCCTATTCCGGCATGGTAGTCGTTTTTGTGATCAGGGTCTGGGAAGACGCCACGGTTCTGACCCAGGATTTGAAGATCCTGATTATCACCGAGGAGCAGGAGATGCTCCAGGCTGACCACAACGCTCCGCAGATCCAGCCGACCTTGTTCGACAAGGAGACATACGAGGCATTTAAAGCACTGTTCTGCTGTTTACCAAGGGAGTTTACGGTAATCAAGCTCAACAGACTGTTTTTCCTGGAAAAGCTGGGTGAATTTCCCAACATCAAGATGCAGGAGCTGGTCAGGGACCAGAAAGCTTTCTCCCAGTTGCTGAGTTGCCTCAAATCAGCTAATTATATCAGGACCGACGGGTTTTCATTTTCAGTCCAGCCCGGAACGTGGGAAACAAAAAGGCAGGAAATGCAAGCGAACCAGCAGGAGTTCAACCGCTGGCGAAGTGTGGCCAACGGTCTGCTTGGGGTGTCATCGAACTGAAATTTCTTAGCCGGTTTCCTCATTCTTTTCCAGACTCGTGGTAACTACTCCATCCTCGCTGTAAGTGTACATCACTCCTTTCGCGTCCTCTTCGATCTTGACATGTTTGTTGCCCAGGGTCAGTGCGACTCCGGGGAAAATAGTGCCGTAGACCTTGACATAGGCCTTTTTGAAAATATTTCCCTCGGCCTCCAGCTCTTTCAGTTCGGCGCCCAGAGTGGCGCCGATTTCCACTTTCTTCTTTCTGATTTTATTCAGGGTGGCGATCAGCTCCAGCCTGTCCGGCGGAAGGGCCTTTTTGACAAGCTGCCTGCGCGAGGACTTGTTCAGGATTTTATCGATCTCCTTGAGATGTTCCGCGTTTTTCCACAGCCGGGCCCTGACCTGTTTCATCCTGCCGCCGGTTTCCCTGTCGACACCGGCCATAACCAGCGTGTGGGTAAAGTTGTCGTTGCCCAGAATATTGGCCTCGATTCCCTTGAACGCGCAGCACTCTCCGCCCACGATAAGTCCTTTTTTCTCGGTAACCAGCAGGCAGCCCCGCGCCTGGACGTGGCTGTGCATGATATATTCGCCGATATTTATGTCCCCGTCGCAATAAATCTGCTGGTTGACACAGTACCTGGCCGTGACACTGCCGGCAGCCGTGATCTTTCCCTCGCCGCGGCCGATAAAGCCCATCTTGATCAGCACATCGCCCCCGCATTCTATCTCGGCGTCCTCGACAATCCCGTTGATTTCGATATCTCCGGATGACTTGATCCTGAACCCGCTCTTGACATCACCGTTGATCACCACCGCGCCGATAAAGTCGATATTGCCGACCGAGTAGTCGATATCCCCTTTGACGGCGAAGATGGGGTCCACCTGGACCACGTCACCGACTTTCTTGACCGTCCCGTCGATATCAGTGACCAGTACGTCCGGGTCGCCCGGATCGGGCGAGGTATTGTCACCCTTGGGCATGGCGGGCTTTTCGCCCTGCCCGGGGGCAACCGTTTTACCGAAGATGGTTTTGCCTTCCTTGCCTTCCACCGGATCGGTGATCCTGACCAGTTTATCGCCCTTTTTCACGTTCTGGATCAGGTTTAACTCTTTGAAATCGACATTTCCCTTCTCGTCGAACCTGGGCTTGATCTCGGTCTCGAAAAAGAACTCCAGCTCGCCATCACTGCCATCCACCGGCGGCAGGCCCCTGGCAACCAGGACCGGCTGGTCGAACTTTTCCTTATTGAACACCGAATCGATCACATCGTCGAGCACTCCGTAAACAATGCCGCTGTCGGCCAGGTACTTTTTCAATTCCTCCGGCCCGAAATCATCTTCCTGCAGGCGCGGCGTAACCTTAACCGCGGCGCCATACTCGTCGGTCACGTTTTCCATCGCGAAAAACGGCTGAACCTTAAGCGTGTTCGTCGAAAGGTGCAGGTAGCCGTCCATTGTCGCCACGAGGATTTTGTTGTTGTCCGGGGAGTAATCAGCGTTCACAAGGTCGGGAATCCTTGCCGAGACTACTTCCTGCGCCGGTATCTCAGCTCCAAACACGTCCATCCCGTCCTCGCCGTCCTCGGCGCGAACGATTTCGGCGATCTTGTCCCCTTTCTTGACCCGTACCGGTTTGCCCGGCTCGGTAATATATTCCGCGCCCCCGTTCTTACCCTCTTTGGGAGCGGTGCCCTCGGCGATCAGCAGACGTTCGTTCAGCTTGGGGGCTTTTTCGAGCTGGGCGAGCAGCTCGTCCCTGATGCCGAATTTGATCCCCTCGCCGGCCAGGGCGACGTCAACCGCATCCTTATCGAACTTGGCGGATTCTCCCGGAGCCGAGAGCGTGAGATAAGCTTTCAGCTTGTCTTTGGTAATTTCGACCCTGGCCCGCATTTTCTCTTCGGAGCTTTCGGCTTGTGCGCCGGGATCCTCGTCCCGCTTGCCGGGAGAGGGCTGGTCCGCGGGGTTTTGCGGTTTGGCTTGGTCGTTCATGATTTTTTAGTGCCCGCAACGTGAGAAATGATGTCGATTGTGCTCACCAGGCCGGTCAGTTTCCGGCCTTTCATGACAATCAGCCTGTGTATTTTGTTCTCCAGCATCATTTGGGCCAACTGCTCCACTGCCATCGTCTCTTTAGCCGTAACCGGATCGGGAGACATGATACTTCCGACATTGAGCTGGCTTTCGGTTTCGATCGACAGCTTTTCCAACTCCGGCGTGGTGTCCATCAGGTCTTTCAATCCGAGCTTGACTGTCAGGTCGAGATCGAGATCCATAAAGTGCCCGATAATATCTGTTTTCGTCACGATCCCGACCAGTTTTCCTTTCTTGTCGACTACCGGCGCACTGCTGAAATTGTGCTTGATGAACAGGTCGATCAGGTCGTTGACTTTCATCTCTTTTCCGACTTTAATGACCTTGCGGGTCATGATGTCCCTGGCTTTGACGCTCAACGGTTCTCCTTTCGGAGCGAGGTCCGCCCGTGGTCAGGATTAGCTGAAAGAGAAAAATGGAATAGAAATGCGGGATGAGCACGCTGAATTATGCGCAAGCCCATCTGTGAAGAAGGTTACCACCGAACAGGAGAGATTTCAAGAACGAAGCTCACAGCGCCGAACTATAACCTGTTCCGGCTTCAGCTTCTATCTCAAAGTGATGGATTGGTTAAACTCCTCATGGTGTGCGAGATTTTTCATCCTACAGGCTGCTTCAGCGGCAATTAGTACAACAGTTAAGTTTAACAGTACAAAGAATATTCGTTTTTTATGTCCCATAATCAGCAGGCGTCTAACTTGAGAAATTTAACAGAAATCTCGCACAATACCTCCCCCGCACCTGTCGAGGAAGTGTAATCAAACGTTAACGGCCACGCCGGCGCTGTCACTTCGGTCAACCGGCCGCAGTATCTTCCCCGCGGCCTCCACCACCATCCACACCGCCAGCACGAGTGTGAAAGCGTTGATCGCGGCCAGCAGGTACTGCCGCTGGGTCAGGAATATCCACTCGTTGAGCAGCATCGCCCAGGTAGTCATCAGCAACATGAACGCGCAGGGCAGCCCGCTGACCAGGTAGGACAGCCCGCCCCGGCCGCGAAGGTAGATCGTGATCAGCAGCAGAGCCAGGGCTGCCAGCAGCTGGTTCACCGCCCCGAACATCGGCCACAGCGCCAGCGCTCCGGTCCCGTTGGCCCCGCTGGCGAACGCCAGGGCGGCCGCTGTAACTACGGCGATCCCGGTGGTGACATACCGGCCCGAAATCTTCTGCAGCCGGAGTTCGCTGAACAGTTCGCTGAGGATATAGCGCTGGGTGCGGGTGGCCGTGTCCAGCGTGGTGCCGGCGAAACTGGCGATAAAGACGCCCATGATCGCCTTGCCGATCGGTGGCGGGATACCGATGGCGTTCATCATGTTTGCGCTGCCCACCACCACCGCGTCGATCTTGGAGGCCAGTCCCTGCGCCGCGCCCCACGAGTGGTAGTGATACTGCCAGGCGGTGGAACCAGTCAGCATCACTCCGTCCTCGCCAACATAGCCCAGCCCGATCCCCGCGCTGACCGCCACCAGTACCAGCACCGCCAGCGCCGACTCGAACAGCATCGAACCGTAGCCGACAAACAGGGCGTCCGGTTCACACGAGATCTGTTTGCTGCTGGTGCCGCTGGAGACGATGCAGTGGAAACCGCTCACCGCCCCGCAGGCGATAGTGATAAACAGGAACGGCCAGAGCGGAGGCGCGCCGCTGGCGCCGGGATTGAACGCCGGGGCCACAATATGCATCCCGCCGACACCGCTGGCCACCAGCGCGCCCAGGGCCAGCAGGCCCATCGAGATGAACAGCTGCCAGGCGTTGATATAGTCCCGCGGCTGCAGCAGCACCGTTACCGGCAGGGTGGAGGCGATAAAGGCATAGATCAGCAGCAGGATGGTCCACGCGCCGGTGGCCGGAATACCGGCTACCGACTCGAATGAAACGGGCAGCAGGGTGCCAAGCCAGATAGTCAGGTACATTGCCGCCACGGCCGCCGCTGTCGAGAGCACGATACTGGCCGTGGTCCGGTACATCAGCAACCCGGCTCCCACCGCAATCGGGATCTGCAGCCATACCGGCAGCACGGCCGATGGGAACATGTTGAAGATCAAGGCGATAACCAGCCCGAAAATCGCGATCACGATCCACAGTTCCAGGAACATGATCAGGAAGAATATCAGCCGCACCCGCCGGTTGATATAGCGGCTGGTGACCTCGGTGAGGGTCTTGCCCTGGTTGCGCAGGGAGATAACCAGCGAACCGAGGTCATGCACGCCGCCCATGATTACCGCTCCGAGAAAGACCCACAGCAGCGCGGGCACCCAGCCCCAGATAATTCCGATTGCGGGGCCGACGATCGGACCGGTGCCGGCGATCGAAGTGTAGTGGTGGCCGAAGATGATCCCTTTGCGGGTGGGCACGAAATCGATCCCGTCCTGCTGCGTGCGCGAGGGCACCTCGGCGTTGCGGTCGAGGCCGAACACTTTCCGTCCCAGAAACCGGCCGTAAGTATGGTAGACGGCCAGGTAGCCGAAAAATGTGACCAGTATCAGCAGCAGAGCATCCATCCGGTATCCCCTCGTTAATCGGCGCGCCCTGATGTCGCACCCTTAACTTTACGCCATCAGCTTTCTCACACCTTTCAGATGTTGAAACTAATTTAACCATCTCTCTCTGCCTGGGGCAAGTGGAAGCGATCTTTACGCTGGCCTGAATTATGCATATGCTGAGAGACTAAGAAAATCGTTTTGGCGACAGGAAAATAATGCCGACAGTGCATTGTACGGCATAAGTTCTGTTCTAATAGTTAGATATCTATAATGCGGCGGCGCCTGCGGAAGTGATTGCACCGCCTGAATAACAGGCTACCGGGGGGTATCGTTATGCCGGAAATCGGCATCAATTTCCGCTATTTAAAACTAGTCCTGGCGCTGGTTATCTCCTTATGCGCCGTTCCCCTGGCCGATCTGGGCGCCGAAAACGGTACGGTTGCGGTGATCACCAACCGCTTCGCCAATATCCGCTCCGGGCCGGGAACAAAGTTTACCCGGCTCGGCCGGGTGTACCGGGGAGACCGTTTCCCGGTCAGCGATATCCGTCCTGAATGGATCGAAATATCTTACAGCGGACGCGCCGCCTGGGTATTCGGTGAACTGGTCCGCCTGGAGCAGGCGGGACTGGAGCCTGAGAAAATCGAACGCGTGGATATCAGGATCGACGACCTGAACAACCGCCTCGATCGCCTGGTGCGGAAAGTCGAGCAGGTAGCCGAAATGATCGATCAGCGCTACCCGGACCCCCCGGCCGTCGATTCGACCGCAATACTGACCGTGGAGCCGAAGAGAAAACTGCAGCCGGCCGAGTTTGTCTCGCCCGCCTGGGTGTTTATCCCCGGCGGACCGCGCCTCTCGGCGGGCGACAGGCTTCGCGGCTGGGGACTGCTGGGCCTGACCGCGGCCTGCGCAGGAGGAGGCTACTACTTCCATGCGAAACACCTGGACTACCGCGACGACTACCGGGCCCTGGGACCATCCACCCCGGCTGAAGAGTTCGAGAAACTCTACGCTAAGGCCGACAACCGGCGCAGGGTCAGCGACGCTCTGTTCTACGCCGCGGCCGGGTTGTACGCACTCAACGTGCTCGACTACTTCTTCTTCCTGCCGCACACCATGGCCGGGATGGCCGTGGCCGCCGACCATGAGGGCGGAGGCAGGATCAATCTCAGTATGAGCAAGGAATTTTGAGTTCCGGGCGATACATACCGCTGGTCATGGTTATCGCGACGGCCTTGTTTCTCGCCTGCCGCGACACCCCGCGCGACAACCCGTTCGACCCGGACACCGAGGTCCTGGTTGTCGAGGTGCTCTCGCCTCCGGAGGGACGGAGCTATACGACCGGACACCCGGTCAGGTTCGAGATGGCCGCGCGCACGGCTTTCGACAACCAGCCGGCCGGCGACAGTTTCCTGTGGAAGAGCGATATTTCGGGCACGCTTTCCAGACAGCGGTCTTTCACCGCCAGCCTGCCGGCGGGAACTCACAGGATCTCCGTTACCGTTACCGACGCCGCCGGGCGCGCCGGCAGCCGCTCGTTCCTGCTCAAGATACGTTCGGCCACCGAGTTCGGTGTCGAACTGGTTGTACCCTCTATAGATACGGCATTTATCAAGGGATCGGTGATCGCGCCCCTGGCGGCGGAATACTTACCGGAGGGCTTCTCGGTGATCGGCAGGGTATGGAATTTCGGGGCCGGCAGCGGGATCGCCCCATCGACCCTGCAGGAGCCGGGCCTGGTGACCTACGACCTGCCGGGCACTTTTCCGCTGACCTACCTGGTAGTCGATGCCCAGGGCCGGGTGGCGGCCGATACCGTGCAGGTGGAAGTGGTGGCATCGGCACAGCCGCCGGTGGCCGAAATTTACTCTCCCGCTGCGGATACCACGGTCTCGGTGGGCGACAGTGTTTACCTGGAGGCGGTCGCCCTGCAGACCGCCGGCAGGATCGTTTCCATCGGCTGGATTTATCCCCCCGGCAGCGGGCTGGAAAACCGGACCGATACGGTTGAAACTCCCGGCTGGGTAATAATGGTCAACCCCGGCGTCTTCCCGCTGCGCTTCATGGTCTCCGACCTGCTGGGAGTTACCGCCGCGGACACGGTGACCGTGACGGTCAACGACACGCTGGACCCGCCGGTCGGTTCTATCGTCCAGCCGGCGGCGGACACCACGATTGTCGCCGGGGACAGCATATTCTTCAGCGGCCAGTTCACCCCCGCCGCACTGGTGGGCGTAACCCACCTCTGGGACTGGGGCAGCGGCAGCGGACTGGCGCCGGACTCGGTGATCGAGCCGGGCTGGAAAGTTTTCGACTCGACCGGGACCTGCGTAGTCACTTATACCGCCCGCGACCTCTCCGGCCGGGGCGCGCCGGACAGTGTTACCATAACAGTCGACCCCAACCAGCCGCCGCTGGCCTCGATTCTCAGCCCCTCCAGCGATATTGCGGTCGGCCTGGGCGGGGAGCTGATGTTCGAGGCCGATGACTCGGACCCCGAGGGCAGGGTGGCTGTCAGGGCCTGGGTCTGGGACCCGGCCAGCGGTATCGCACCCTCGCCGGCCGACAGCGGCAGGGTGGCGGGTATGCGAAGTTTCACCGCAACCGGCAGTTTCCGGATAAGTTACCATGTAGTGGACGACAAGGGTCTTGAGGCGGCCGACACCGTGACCGTCACGGTCTCCAGCAACCAGCTGCCGCTGGCGCAGATATCTTCGCCCTCCGGGGATACGACTGTCTACGCCTGGGCTCCGGTCGTGTTCGCGGGGACCGACTCCGACGGCGACGGATCGATTGTTTCCCGGCAGTGGGATTTCGGCCTTGCGGACCTGACAGTGACCGGCGATACCACCCGCAATCCCGGCGAAGTCTATTTTTCCAGCGCCGGCAGCTATGAGGTCGTCTACTCGGTGACCGACGACAAAAGCGCGCGCAAAGCCGACACCCTGGCCGTGACAGTCAACGCCAACAGCCGTCCCCAGGCGATGATTATCTCTCCGGCGGGCGGTATCTCGATCTCGGCCGGCGACAGCCTGAGCCTGCTGGCTACCGATTTTGATCCGGACGGTTCGGTGGTGTCGCGGGTATGGACTTACGGCGACGGGAGCGGGATTCCCCCGGACTCGGTTGCGATCCCTGATTACCGCACCTTTCTCAACCAGGGATCTTTCGTGCTGGAATACAGAGTGACGGACAACGTGGGCGGTGTGTCTGCGGATTCTCTGCTGGTGACTGTCGGACCATGACGGAGAAGGCTTAACTTCCCCCGCTATTTTCATCCGGGACCGTTTCCGGCAGGCTGCCCGGCCTGATCCTGGCCGGCCGCGCCGAGGGCATCCGGCCCAACTCGTAACGGTCCGGGTGGATCATTCCCAGGCTCAGCACCAGTTTCAAGCCTTCCTCCACGGTCAGTTCCAGGAGGTACAATTCCTCCTCCGGCACCAGGATGATATAGCCCGAGGTCGGGTTGGGCACGGTGGGCATGAACACATGGGCGAACCGTCCCTTGCTGTCCTCGCCGCTGACGCTGAACGGCACCAGTTGCTTGCTGGTAACAAAGCCCACCGCGAACAGCCCCTTGCGCGGATACTCGATAATCGCCACCTGCTCGAAACTGCTGGCGTCCATCTCCAGGAACCCGTCGCTGACCTGTTTTATCGCCCCGAAAATATTCCCGATCAGCGGGATTCTGACTATGGCCAGATCCTTGAGCCGGTTCAACCTGCCGCCGATATAAGTCCGGCTGACCATCCCCACCAGCCAGATTACCAGGATCAGGCTGATAAAGCCCACTCCATGGATATACTCCCCGAACAACTGGGCGAAATAACGTCCCAGGATCCCGTCCAGTACCCGGAACAGCCAACTGACAAGGAATATCGTGGTAATTACGGGCAGCAGGATCAGGATGCCGGTCGTGATCTGTTTGCGGAGCGTGCGCAATGCGTTGCTGTCGAACAATCCGGGCCTCCATCAGCGCTTGGAGCGAAAGTAATTTGGTTAATACGCCTTTATAATCTAAAATAATGCGTTTTACCGCGCATGCAAAGCTGATTTATTGAACACGTGGCCGGGTCCGTGGATTTGCAGGCTCACGATTAACGATGTCGTAAAAAGTCCGAATTGACAAACCATTCTTCCGTGGTTAATTTTTTCAGTTGTTGATCGAACTTTTACCCTGCGCACCGGAGACGAGATGGATAAGGGATACAGTGTCGTGGTGGGAATGACCCTGGCCTATGCGGTTAGTTTTTTCGGTATGCTGCTGGCCTATATCGTCTACCAGCGCAATCACAACGAAAACGAACTCTGGCGCCGTCGTCCGGTCGGCGTATCGTTTTTCAGCGCGGTTTACGGGTATATCATTCCAGCAGTGTTTGTGCTCAACGCGCTGCTGACCCTGTTTATTAAAATTTTCCGCGGCTGGGATTTCAATGCTTTCGTCTGGACCAACCAGGCGCTGGGCTGGCCCCTGGCGGCAGCGGCGCTGCTCTACTGGCTGGTGGGCAGACACTCCTGGCGGCTGGATCGCTGGCTTGGCTACGGTATCTGCCTCCTGCTGGCTCTTGCCGGAACCGCCGCCCTGCTGGCCGGCACGGTCTCGATGATTTCTGCCCGGATCGCCGACCTGCATATAATCGGTTCCTACGTCACGGCTTTAATCTGGCACGTGCTCTGGTCGGTTTATTTCATCCGCGCCGGCACACGGACCTCGTTTTTCCAAAGCAGCATTCCTACATCCTGACCCTGATTGCTCATTTTGCGAATCAGTGCGATCTGCTCCCCTGCGCTGGATTGCCGGGCGCCTCCGCCCGTGGCGCGCTTGACAATTCGACGGTGCTTGAGTATGTTTAAGTCCATGCAATTTAAGGCTTTCGGCAATATGACGTGCAGGGTGGCGTAAGATGCAATTCAAGCGGCTCGACGATTATCGCTGGGAGATTCCCCGCACCGGCGGGATGAATGTGCCGGGCCTGGTTTTCGCCTCGGCGGAGATGATCGATAACATCAGGCGGGACAAAGCAGCCGATCAGGTTGCCAACGTGGCCTGGTTGCCGGGTGTGGTGGGCAGCAGCATGGCCATGCCCGATATCCATTGGGGCTACGGTTTCCCGATTGGCGGGGTGGCCGCGATGGATGCGGACGAGGGTGTGATCAGCCCCGGCGGAATCGGTTATGATATCAACTGCGGAGTCCGGCTTGTCGCTACCGGGCTGGGATATGAGGAGATCAGTTCCAAAGTCCGCGGGATGGTAAACGGACTGTTCCGCGACGTACCCTGCGGGGTGGGCAAGGGGGGCGAGCTTAAACTCGACCGCAGGCAGCTCGAAAAAGTGGCCCGGCAGGGCTCCCGCTGGATGGTCGCCAACGGCTACGGTTCCGAAGCGGACCTGGAGCACTGCGAGGATGGCGGCTGCTATCAGGGAGCCGATCCGGATGCGGTCAGCGACCGGGCTTACAGCCGCGGCCGCGACCAGTTGGGCACCCTGGGCAGCGGCAACCATTTCCTCGAACTGCAGGAAGTGACCGAGGTGTACGACGAGGAGGCCGCCCGCGCTTACGGCCTGTGGCAGGGCCAGTTCGTTGTTTTCATCCATTCAGGTTCCCGCGGGTTCGGCTACCAGGTTTGCGAGGACTCGCTGAACGCGATGAACCGTGGCATGGCCGGACTCAAGCTCGATCTTCCCGACAAACAGCTCGCCTGCGCATATATCGACAGCGATGCGGGCCGTCGCTATATTTCCTCCATGGCCGCCGCGGCCAATTACGGGTGGGCCAACCGTCAGCTTCTCCAGCACCGCGCTGTTGATTCGCTGATGCACACGCTCCGGATTTCACCCTCGAAGCTGCAAGCGCGGCTGGTATACGATATCGCTCACAACAACGCCAAGCTGGAACGTCACACGGTCAATGGCCGTGAGCGGGAGTTGATGGTCCACCGCAAGGGGGCCACCCGCTCGTTCGGCCCGGGCCGTCCCGAGGTGCCCCCGGCATACCGCGCGGTCGGCCAACCCGTACTGGTTCCCGGCGACATGGGCACGGCCAGCTATGTCCTCGCCGGCACCGAGCAGGCGATGAGCCGTAGTTTCGGTTCCAGCTGCCACGGCGCTGGGCGGGTGCTGAGCCGCAAGGGCGCTATCCGTCAGGGGCGCGGCCGCTCGATAGCCGCTGAGCTTGAGAAGGCGGGTGTCTACGCCGTAGCCCGCGGCAGGCACACGCTGAGCGAGGAGATGCCCGAGGCCTATAAGGATGTCAACGAGGTTGTCGATGTGGTGGACCGGGCGGGCCTGGCCCGTAAAGTGGTTAAAATGAGGCCGGTCGGAGTGGTAAAAGGCTGAATAGATGATGCTATGCCGATGGTGCGCGGAGCGATAAAATTATTTGTACCAGTTAAGAAGCAGGCAGGATCGGGAAGGGCAGTGCTGAATGTCGAGAGCCGTTCTCAGCCCGGATGTGCTTGAGATCATGCGGGCGGCCGATGTGATGGTGCCCGCGCCGCTGGCGGTGGACAGCTCGGGCAGCCTGCTGGAGAGCCAGCAGAAACTGCTGACCCGTTATTATCTGGAAGCCGGTGCGGCCACGGTGGTCCCCGGCACCCATACGGGCCAGTTTTCACGTGGCGATCTCGATTTGTACCGCCGGTGGCTTGAGCTGAACGCCGAGATGATCGACACCTGGGGCGACAGTTCAAGTACGTTCAAAATGGCCGCGGTCGGCGGCTCGATCGCGTTCGACATGCTGCGGGCCGCTGCCGAGGCCAACTACGACCTCGTGATGGTGGCGCCCACATCGTTTGTCACCGCCGACGGGAAGGCCATGAGCGAGCAGGACTCTCTGCAACTGCTGGCCGAGATGGCCGAGGTGGCGCCGCTCTATGGTTTCTATCTGCAGAAAGCTGTGGGCGGCCGGGAGTACAGCGCGGATTTCTGGAGCGGGATGTTCGAGATCGCCTACGGGTCCAAGGCAGCGCCGTTCAGCAGGGCGAAAACCGACGTGATGATGCACGCGGCGGTAACCTCGCAAAGGCTGGACGAGCTGGTGATGGTGACCGGCAACGACGACTATATCGTCGGCGATCTGCTCAAGACCTGGTACGACCCTGAAGACAAAAGCCGGTCTCTGCGCTTTTCCGCCGGACTGCTGGGCCATTTCGCCAGCGACACCCGCGCGGCCGTCAGGATGGTGCGGAGGGTGAAAAAACACCGCGACGACGACCATCCCGCCGGCGATCCGTGGCCGGGCGAGGCCATGGTGGAGCTGGCCGGGGCGGTGAGCGCGATGAACTACGCGGTTTTCGATACCGCCGAGCTGCCCGGGTCGCCCCCGTTCGAGTGCTGCGTTATCGGCGTGGAATACCGTCTGCGCAAGCTGGGGCTGATGTTCGAGGAGACGGATATCCGCTGGCTCGGCCCCGACGATACGGTCCGCCTGGAAACCGGCCGGCCGGGCCTGTGGCATGAAATCGATATCGCCTATTCAGCGAGACCGGAATTGACCGACGATGACTGGCTGGATGCCGAAAAAATTCAGCTGTGGAAGAACGAACTGAGAATTGACTGAGCGGAGTATCGGCCGGATGAGCTGGAAAAGCCTTGCCCGGATCGACAGTGTCGACCGGTGCGATTTGAACGAATACATGTCCCGCCCGGACGAGCGGGTGCTGAAGCTGATTGAGCGGCGCGACGACCGGGACGTGGTGATTTACGGGGCCACGGGCAAGTGGACCATGGATATAACCGAGATGCTCCTGCGCGCCATGCAGCAGACCGGTAAAACCGGCGTCAGGGTGCACCTGGTGGCGCGGTTCAGCAACGAGGACGGAGTCCGCTCCCGTCTGGCCCGCTACGAGGGAATGTATCGTATCCACAAGGTCGATTTTCTCAATCTGTCGATGAGCGACCTGGTGGCGATCGACGCCGCGTCATCATGGGTTTTCTATGGAATCGGCTACAAATTTCGCACCAGTGAAACCGAGGAGGAATACCGCCGCCTGTGCGACATGTACGGCAAGGTCATTCCCTCGCTGATATTTACCTGCCACATGAAAAAATCCGCTATCGTGATGATCGGCTCGGGAAACGCGCTTTCGCCGACTCCGGTCGACATGCAGGCCCCGGACAATGCGCCGCTCGTCCCGTTGCCCCGGCAGGTCTACGGGGAGTCGATCAAGAACAAGGAGGACATCCTCAGGCTGATCCTGGACGGCGGGGGCAGCGACAGCAGCCGGGCGGTGATCCTGCGGGCTATGTACACGACCAACCTGACCTACGGCGGTCTTGAAAAACCGATGGTGGCCGTGATGAAGGGCGAGCCTGTCAATCTCGAACAGGCCGGAGTGTTCAACATTATCAGCCACCGGGACGCCGGTATCCTGGCTATCCTTTCCTCCGAATCGGTCTCGAATCCGGTAACCACTCTCAACCTTTCGGGCCATACGGTAGCCGTCCGCACGGCCGCCGAGGTGGCCGCCGAAGTGTTCGTCAAGCCGGTGAACTATCTGGGCAGGATGAGGAACTTGCACCTGCTGGCCGATGACAGCAAGATCAAGAGCCTTTACGGCGGATGCCTGGATTCGCTGGAAGAACTGCTGGAAGCTCAGGCGTTCTGGATCAAGCACCGGGGCGGGTCGCTCGAACTCGACCACAAGGTCGGTATGGCGATCTGAGCTTCCGGAGGCGGAACCGCTGACAGGTTGGGCCCTGGAACAAAGTGGCAGACGGAATGTAGAACAATCCAGACAGAAGGTCAGCGGCCAAGAGAGCGGGAAATCAAACGGTCCTGGGAGAGACGTAATGCTCAAGATGGACAAAACTCTCGAACAGTTACAGAGTGAGATCCGGCAGCTGCGCTCACGGCTGAAAAAGGCCAGCAGTACCGAGGACCGCCTGCACGACATCGAAAAGCGCTACCGGGAACTTCTGCAGAGCAACGACAGCCTTACCCGCGAAATATACGCTATCCGCTCGATAGTCAACATGCCCCAGCTCTACCTGGACGATGATCTCAGGATCGTGGGCTATTCAGCCGATTTTGTCCGCCAGACCACCAAAGTGATCGACTATGCCCGTGAAGGCACAGACCTCAGCGTTCTGGTCAAAAAGAAAGACGTGGATAATCTGCGCGAGTACCTTGAAAGGCTCCGAGCTCTCGAGAACCTGCCGTACGAGGACGGCGAAGCCTGGCAGTTATGTTACAGCGGGCCCACCGAGCAGGACCGGATCGGCGGTCAATGGACGATGCACACGGCGAACGATAACTGGAAATTCGCCAACCATGAGGGTAAATGGCGTCTCATCCACCTTCCGCACACCGGGGATCGCCTGGATTGCTGCCTCTTGTCAGCCAGGGAGTACGGCGGACCGTCCGAGGACGTGCGGCTGGTTTATAAAACCCGTACCTCCAAAAACCCGGACAACATCCTCGACAACACCTGTTTTATCTCCGCCACCTCCGGCAAGGAAGCGGTAATGCCGGATATCAACGGCTACACGGTTTGCCTGGGATCCAACTACAACTCGCTGGCAAGAATTCAGAAGCAGGGAGCTGATGTTGTCAGCAGGCACGAAATACTGGAGCCGGATACGGAATACCTCGTGGAAGTGGAACGGATCGGCGGCAGGGTGAGCCGTCGGGCAACCAATCTGGATACGGGCGAGGAAATGCCGCTGCTGTATTTTATCGATTTCGACGCAATTTACGACCGCGAAAACCACATCGGGTTCTATACTTACAGCGGAGAGGCCCATTTTTACGATATCGAGATCTACACCCGTCCGTCACGGTTCGATATCGAACAGTTCTGCCTGCCGTTCCAGATCGAAATAACTCCCAGGGGCTACGGTCTGAAGAGCAAGTACTTCGAATTGAAATACGTGCGCAACGAACTCATGGGTAAAACGCTGCACACGCTGATATTCAACGATATTACCACGCGCAAGGCACACGAAAGCAGGCTGCGCGAGAGCGAGGAGAAGTACAGAAAACTGTTCGAGGAGGGCCGGGTGGCTCGTTCCACAACCACTCCGGACGGCCGGTTTATCGATGTCAATAAGGAGATGGAGCGGCTTACCGGCTATACGCGTGAGGAGCTCTGCGGGTCCAGGGCGGAAGTATTGTACGTCGATCCGGAAGACCGCAGGATATATATCGCCCAGTTAGAGCGCGACACGTATGTCAGGGACTACGAGCTGAAATTCAAGAAAAAAGACGGGACCCTGATGGATTGCATGATTACCTCCAGTATCCATCCATCCACCGACGGCAGTGCATTCTTCATTGAGGGCAGTATTCAAGATGTTACAGAGCGCAAGCGGATGGAAGCCAAGCTGAAGGAAGTGCAGAAGATGGAGGTTATCGGCCGGATAGCATCAGGCGTGGCCCACGAGGTGCGCAACCCGCTCAATGCCATCCTGGCCATCAGCGAGGCTCTGAACGAGGAAATCGGCGACCAGGAAGCTTACAAGCCTTACATGGACCATATCTGCAGTCAGGTCGACCGACTTTCCACCTTGATGAATGACCTGCTTGAATTGGGTAAGCCGCTCAAGACCACCGAATTCATGCCCGCGGCTGTATTTGATATCTGCCGCGGCGCGCTCGAACTCTGGCGCCAGAGTTCCTCGCTCAAATCGTGTACCGTGGTGATGTTCGACAGGACCGATGGAGCCAGGCTCAAGGTCCTGGGCAACAGTTCCAAGCTTAAGCAGGTAGTGTTGAATTTACTGGAAAATGCGGCCCAGCACAGCCCGGAAGGCGAGACAATTGAACTGGAGTTGTCGCGCTCCGGCGAAAACAGGGTTATTATTCGTGTCACGGACCAGGGACCCGGGATTCCCAATGATGTTATGCCGGAAGTGTTCAAGCCGTTTTATAGCACACGGGTCAGAGGATCGGGCCTGGGCCTGAGTATCGTGAAAAATATTGTGGAAACCCACGGCGGCACGATCGAGATGATCAACAATGACCCGCCCCCCGGCCTGCGGGCCGAGGTAACCCTGCCGCTGTTCGAGGATACAGGTGATGAAGCATAATCTGTTGCTTGTCGATGACGATGAGTCTATCCAGTTCGGCTTCTCGAAATACTTTATGAAACACGGTTTCGGGATTGATTCAGTCAGTTCCCTGGCCGAAGCCCGCCAGGCGGTCCAGGACCGGCAGTACGACGCGGTGCTGTTGGACCTGATGCTGCCCGACGGCAAGAGCGTGAGCTGGATACCGGAAGTCCGGGACAAGTTTCCGGGCACGGCCATTGTCGTGATCAGCGGCCATGGCGACGTGCCGGCGGCGGTTGAAGCCGTCAAGGAGGGGGCGGATAATTTTCTGACCAAGCCGGTGTCGCTCAAAGACCTGAAAGTAGTGCTGGAGAAGAGCCTGGAAATCGGTTCGTTACGCCGCAGGCACGTTAATTCACAGCGGTTGAGTAAAAAGGCGGAACCCTATTTCGGCAGCAGCGATGCAATCAAGAAGGTTCTCGAAATGGCGTCCCTGGCCACCGAGAACGATTCAACCGTGCTGATCAACGGGGAAACCGGCGCGGGAAAAGGGGTGCTGGGACGTTGGATACACGATAACAGTCCGCGCAATCAGGCGGCATTTGTCGAAATCAATTGCAGCGGTCTCAAGGGCGAATTGTTCGCCAGTGAATTGTTCGGCCACGCCAAGGGCGCGTTCACGTCCGCGACCCAGGATAAGCCCGGGTTGATCGAAGTCGCCGACGGCGGCACGCTGTTCCTGGATGAAATAAGCGACATGCCGTTACCGGTGCAGGCCGAGTTTCTTAATGTTATCGAGGAGCGCAACTACCGCCGCCTGGGCGAGGTGTCGCTCAGGCGCAGCGAGTTCAAACTTATCTGCTCCACTAACCGGGAACTGCTCGACAAGACCACGGACGGCAGTTTTCGCCAGGATCTCTACTTCCGGATAAACGTCTTTCCGATCAGGATTCCATCCCTGCGTGAGCGGATGGAAGACCTTGACGGCCTTGTCAGCCACCTGCTGGCCTCGATGGGAGGAGAGCAGACCGTCATCGGGGAAAATGTGATGCAGCTGCTGCGCTCTTACAGCTGGCCGGGAAATATCCGCGAATTGAAAAACGTGCTGGAAAGAGCTATCTTGTTAGCCAGAGGCGGAGAACTTGGACCCGAGCATTTCACCGGTTTGCGCGCCGATTTGTCTTTCGATATCCAGGGAAATTCGGGAGTTATGAGCCTGGAGGAAATGGAAGGCGTCCATATTAAGTCGGTTATGGCGCGTTACGATGGCGACGCGCGGCGGTCGGCTGAAGCACTGGGTGTTTCCCTGGCTACGCTTTATCGCAAGTTGAAAAAAATATCCTCCCCAGGTTAAGTGCTTCCCTTAGAATCCTTTAACACTGATTCAATGCTGCATAGTGCAGAAAATTCAACACTTTGGAATGATTCTCATAAGTGAAACTGGAAATTGCGATTATGAGAATCGACGCCATGACTTGTAAAGTATAAGATTTTATGCAATAATAAGTTAACCTGTCCGGGATTTGTGGCATTTTTCTTGTTTAAGGTAAATGACCAATACTTCCTTAAATGTCAGGAATCCCGGATGGCAAAACGAATCCTGCTTGTCGACGATGAATCAGCGGTTCTGTTCGCTTATAAAAAAGTGCTGCAGCGCGAGCAGTTCAAAGTTGACGCCATAGACAGCAAGGATGGGTCGTACGCTCTGCTCGAGCGCAACAGCTACGACGTCGCGATCCTGGATTTGCGGCTGGGCGGCGAGTCCTCGGAAGAGGGATTCGAGTTGCTTCGCCACATCAAGGACGAGCACCCGGAAACGGTGATCATTATGATTACCGCCCATGGGAATCAGGAAGTTCGCGACCGGGCCTATCAGTTGGGCGCGGATCACTATTTTGAAAAACCGGTAAGTACCAGCCGGATTCGCGAGGCATTGGCCGTTTCGGGAGTCATGCCGGCTGACAGGGCGATAAGTAACGGCGCCCTCGAGGCTCCCGCTCCGAAAGTGATTGAGAAATAGCTGCTTTCGCCTCTGAGCAGGAGACGAAAGTCTGAAATGTTGCCTTTGGCAGGTGTTTTTTCGATTGCCCCCCCCGAGGCGGCCCGGTAAGCCGCTGAATGAATTTATAAAAGGAGGTGCGAGGCTTTGGAAAATGGGTTAGATTGTACTTCTTAAATCCCACATCTCCTCTAACCCGCTTTACAGGGAGGAAAGCCTATGTAACTGCCGTCGTTGTTTTCTGCGATTGACAAAGTTGCAGACCGAACCATTTTATTGGAGGATTTTATGCAGCAAAAATCGTTTATTACGAGCATGTCGGCATTAATGGCTCTGCTCACATTGCTGGTAGTCAGCGCATTCGCCCAGATCACCACCGGAAAGGTGGAGGGTGTCGTGCGCGATTCAGATACCGGCCAGCCGTTGCAGGGCGCACAGGTCGTGATTGAGGGTACACGGCTTGGCAACGTCACCAATGTCGATGGTTACTACTTTATCCTCAACGTACCTCCTGGACGCCGTGATGTGACTTTCACCTACACCGGCTACCAGAAGACCACGGTTGCAGGCCAGCTGGTCCTGGCCGGTCAGACTCTGACTGTCGACGTCGGGGTGAGCTCGACTGTCGTGCAGTTGGAGGGAATCACGGTCGAGGGTGAGGCCGATGTGCTGATGCCGCGGGATAACACGGTTACCAAGCAGCGTCTCACCTCCGAGAGGATCCAGGAAATCCCGGCCGAAAGGATCGAGGACATGATGATCCTGGAAGCCGGCGTCGAGATCGGCGGCCGCGACGCGATGGGCCGCGGCCTGCGTATCCGCGGCGGCCGTATGGGCGAGGAAGCCATGGTGGTCGACGGCGTGATGGTCCGTAACTTCACCGCCGACCCGTTCCGTCAGGGACAGGGCTGGATTTTCGACGAGGAAGTCGGCTCCCGCAGTGAAGATACCACCCCGCTTGAATTCTCCTCTGCCGCAGTTGAGCAGGTGGACATCATTACCGGCGGTTTCCAGGCTGAGTATGGTAATGCTCAGTCCGGTATCATCAATATCATCACCAAGGAAGGTGGTCCGCAGCTTCGCGGCGCAGTGCGCTGGTCAACCGACGAAGTCATGCAGCGTACGGCTGACTGGGGTTACAACCAGGTTACCGGCGATATCGGCGGACCGGTCCCGGGCATTCCCAACGTTTATTTCCACGCTTCCGGCGAATTGCAGGGACAGGCCGACCGCAGTTATACTCACGCGGACGAGGGTTTCCGCGCTATCGACCAGACTTTCGTCGACAGGCTCAACGATGCGGTCCGTAACGACCCGACTGTTATCGCCAGCGGCGTAGCGCCGTTTACGCTTGAAAAACTGCAGATCGGCCGTGAATTCTTCGGGACCCAGACTGGTACAAACCAGTCGCTGTTCACCGCTCCCCACCCGGTGCGCCTGCCCGGTAACTGGGGAGACAGGACACTCGGTACGGTCAAGCTGACCGCTTCGCCGATTTCAACCCTGAAGCTGCTCGGTTCGTTGAACCGTTCGCGCAACCAGTATTCCTATCCGCAGGGCTGGACCGGTAGCGGTAACTACTTCGAGGACGGCTTGTTCTACAAAGGAGATCCCGACTGGGCGTCCCGCGACTGGGGTTCGGATACGGTTGTTTACGTTCCGCAGTCCTATGCGCGTAAGACCAGGTCCACGAACCTCCTGCTGGGCGCCGACTGGGACGTGTGGCGCAGCGCAGAGCGCACCGCCGCCGTGCAGCTTCGCTTCACTAACTTCCGCTCGGTGGAGAACAACAACTCCAGTCTCAAGAACAACTACGATCGCCCTTCGTTCCTGGGCTGGAACATGCACGACATTCCGTTCGAGTTCGAGCGGTTCCCCAACCGCGAAGGCCCGCCGTCTGCGGCCTGGTGGCCCGACGGAGCCGTCGGCTGGAAGAGTGACGCCAGGAGCCTGGGACCGTACGAGATACAATCGTACGGCGCCTATTACCTGAACTACTACTACCTGCGCGAGAAGCAGAACAACTACAAGGCAGACCTGGATTTCCAGTGGGACCGCTATAACAGGGCCAAGCTGGGCTTCCAGTTCACGACCTTCGAGAACCTCTCGTTCCGCTCGGATTACCGGACCACCATCCGGGATCCTTTCAACGAGTTCCGCTATAAGCCGCAGATGTACAGCGGGTACCTGCAGAACCGGACCGATCTCGGTGATTTCGTGTTCGATTACGGGCTGCGTTACGATGGCTTCACGCCTCGCGCCAACTGGGGTATCACCACTTTGGATGCGGTCGCTGAGCGTACCCATCCTAAGACCATCACCGAGTGGTCGCCCCGTTTCGACGTTGGCTTCCCGGTTACCGACAAGGCGCAGTTCCGCTTCAGCTACGGAGTGTTCGCCCAGTTGCCGCAGTTCAACCTGCTTTTCAGCCGCGGCAGAAACCCCGGCGGCCTGGAGTACCAGCGCACCGACTCGTTCGAGAGCGGCTTGAGCTACCTGCTGACCGACGACATGGTATTCGACCTGGTGGCCTACTACCGCGACATCCAGGGTAACGTGGCCAGAAAGCAAGTCTTTATTGACGAGTACCTCTGGCATTCCGGTTACCAGGTGCGCGGGTGGTCCAACGTATACACCAACCGCGACGTCGGCAACATCAAGGGCATTGACTTCACCATGCGCAAGCGGTTCTCGGATAACTTCTCGTTCAACCTGAACTACACCATGCAGTTCTCCCGGACCACCGGAAGCGCATACAACACTCCGAGCCTGTCGGGTAACCTCGACGTGGCCACCGGCGAGAGCTACATTCCGCCCGATGAACTGCGGCCGATCGACGGCGATCAGACGCACAAGTTCAGCTACCAGTTCAACTACCTGTTCCCCGAGGATTTCCAGCAGGGAACGCTGGCCAACACGATTCTCAAGGATCTGAGGGCCTACGCTGTATTCAACATGATTTCCGGTGAACCCATGCTTGACTGGGGCGGAGGTCTGTGGACCCGCAGCGACAATCCGGGGCTGACCCGTGATAACCAGGGCCGGCGGATTGGCGGGTTGAACTACT
Organism: Candidatus Glassbacteria bacterium; assembly: GCA_019456185.1. NCBI lineage: Bacteria > Candidatus Glassiibacteriota > Candidatus Glassiibacteriota bacterium. The sequence continues at coordinate 109,667 of VRUH01000004.1, forward strand.
TCCGCAACAAATGGTACTACAACATCGACCTGCGTTTCACCAAGAGGTTCCCTCTCGGCGCAGCCAGGTACCTGTCTGTCTTCACCGAGATCTATAACGTTACCAGCCGTAAGGACGTCTCCCCTTACCCGAGCGGATACCAGCTCGACAGTCAGGTCTTCAACACGGTCACCGACGGTGTCGATGTTGTATGGGCCGATGAGTACGCGAGAGATCCCAACCTTCTGTCCAATAAGATGCTGCTCCGGTTTAACGCCGATTTCAACGGCGACGGTATCCTGACGGTCGAGGAGGCAGGCTTGGGCGAGGTCGCATCGCGCGTGGCGGGTTCAACGATGGATAAGCGCAGATGGGGTCGGGCCCGGCGTATCCGTCTCGGTGTTAACTTCAGCTTCTAAGCTGGAACCGTGGATCGTCAGACAATGCTTTTTCACAGGTTTCAGTACACAGGAACAAGCAGGAGTTTACTTATGAAGATTAAGAAGCTTTTGTATACTACGGTTGCCATGGTAGTTCTGGCCTCACTCATGGCCCCCCCCGCGTCGGCCGAGTGGCGGAGGAGCAGAGTTAGCTCTGGTAACAATCTCGGAATGACTTGCGGAGTCGGTTGGGGCATGCCCTGGACCGGCGGTGGCAGGCCGTTGAATATCCCCAAGGGTTCCGGGAACCGGATCACAAACGACGGTAACACCTTCGCAATCTCCGCCTACCGGGACCTCAACGGCGATGGAGTTTTCAACGACACCTCGGGTATAAACCACATGCGGGCCCAGATGCCCGGCCTGTGTTCGCTCGAGCAGGC
>VRUH01000004.1:110478-151546 GCA_019456185.1 Candidatus Glassbacteria bacterium
ACCTGCTCCACTCGCTCGGAGCGGCGATGGGCGCCAGCGGCCTGGAAGGCGAGGCGGGCAAGAGCGATTACAACAGGATCTGGAGTTCGCTGGACGCGGCCGAAGTTGCCGAGTGGCCGCCCGAGGGACGAATTCCCCGCACCTGGAGCGGTACCCCGGATATCGCCGCCGCCGGCGAGACTATGTTCTTCCACAGCGGCGATACGTACAACGGTTGGGGTTACGATCAGCTTTCTTTCCCCGTCGGCGTTTACCAGGGCTGGACCTTGCGTTTCCTGGACTTCGCCGAGAGCAACAACATCTGCTTCGTGAACAATTACGTGCGCAACATGAGCGAGTACATTCAATACGTCTCGAACGCTTCGTACCGAGACAACTTCGCTGCTGCCGCCAAAGACGAATTTGGCGGGATCACCTGGGCAGGGGTGGTGCTGGTCAAGAACAACCGGAATCCGAGATTTGGCGGTTCCTCGCGCGCCGGCTGGGCGGTCCATTATGGGAAGGAGATCACCTGCTTCTTCCCGAAGACCACGGGCGCTGGTGGCTGGAGCCCGCCGTCCGCCCCGCTGTATGTAATCAAGATGATCAACTACCCGGAGCTCAACGGTGAGACGATGCAGATGTCGTCGTTCCACACCTACGTCTCCGGCGATTTGGAGTTCGGTTTCAACGGCCACCTGCAGATGTATGTCGGTTACCGTTGGAGCACCACCTACCAGGTGGCGGTGGACAGGGAGACCGGTTTTTACACCAACGTCACCAACCCGTTCACCGGCAGGCTGCTTAAAGGCGCCTGGCCGGGCAGGCTGGTGCCCTCCGATGCCCGCTTCAACCAGTGGATCTGGGGCGGCGCCTCGAACTGGCAGAACTACACGAACTGGGGCGAGCTGCACGACGTGCGCCCGCGCGACACGTTCGAGTGGGATGCGGCCATTATGTTCCCGAAGGTGGGCCTGAGCGACTGGGTCATGCCCGACCTCGTTTCGGCCAACATCGACGAGCCGTTTATGCAGGACCTGCTGGCTCCGGCCGAGGCCTGGAGCGAAATCGCGGCGATCACCATCCAGGGTGGTTTCCAGGTGCCTGTCGCGCCTAAGACCCCGCTGCTGACGATCGTTCCCGGCGACCGCCAGGTCGTCCTGACCTGGAACGATCTGGCGCTGCAGCAGCCCGATCCGTACTACCTCTTCCTGCAGGACAACCCCGCACTCGATCCCAACGGCGTTTACCGCCAGTACGATTTCGAGGGCTACAGGGTCTACCGCAGTTTCGTCGGACCCAACGATTCCCACAGCGAACTGCTGGGGGACTTCAGCCTGGGCGGCGGCAACATGCAGTTCTTTTACATCGACCGCCTGGAAGACGACGAGCCGTTCAACCGCATGCGTAACGGGATGAGAGTCTGGTACGCCGTGCAGGCTTATGACTCCAATGTCGATCCTTCCACCGGCAGTGGCTTCAGCCTGCCCGCGTTGGGTAGCGGTAAGCTCTGGAACAGGCCCGGCGAGCAGATTTACTCGGTGATCCCGCGCGGGGATGCCAACGAATACCGCGCCGCCGAATTTGTCGGCTATGTGTACGAGCCGCCCAGCGCATACAGTGTCGCGCCGACCGCAGGGGGTACTGTCGCCCTGGCCGGTGACGGAACCCTGCTGACAGAGGATCCGGTCTTTATCCCGAGATTCCTGTCCAATGTGACATGGGACGCGGTGGTTGATGAGCGGATCACCTCGGAAGAGGTGTTCTATATCCAGGCTACCGACGATATGGATCCCATGGGCTTTCACAACGGCAGACGCTACGTGGTGTTTGCCGATGCCAGCGGTAACGTGCAGAGCGATCCGTTTCGTGTCGATGTTCGTACCAGGAGTCGAGGCTCGCACCTTTTTACCTTAGCTCATTCCGGGAACATGAGTTCGGAAGGCGTGTCCTGGGCTGTGTCGGCCAGGGCGTACACTGGCCGCCGGCAATCCGGCGAAGGCCGGCGTGTACAGGTTCAGATCGATGCGGGCGGCTACACCGGCGCCACCGTTGCTCTGATGGGCAGCCGTAACCTGGACGTCGGCGGGACTTCCCTGTATTCCGAGAAGGGTTACTATCAGGCCTACATTCGGAACGCCGCGTACGAGATCAGCTGGAGCAGCTCGGGTGGCAGCGTAACGGTCAGCGTAACCGACCGCACCCACGGCGTCAGCATTCCGTTCAGCCCGTATATCGACGAAGTGGGCTGGGGTTTCATTCCTATTGGAGTGGACCCGGCCGTGCTGAAGAGTGAAACCAACGTGGGCTGGGGCCGGAGGTCTCCTGTTCCGCAGTCTGACCGTTCGACCTTGCTGGTGGAATCACTGCCGGCGGACAACACTGAGGCCTGCGCCCTGTGGGTCGCCGGCCACATTATCCACCTGGCCGACGCTCCGATTACGATGCCGGGCAGCGCTGTGATGGTGCTGCGCAGCGCGTTGGGCTCGTGGGATGGCGATACATTCATCCAGGGCGCCGACGTGCTGATGCCCGGTGACAAATGGAAGTTCACCATTAAGCCGTTCAGCATGGATCCGGAAGACGCCGACCTGAGCCGGATCAAGGTCGTGCCGAACCCGTACATGGCTTCCTCGTTCCTCGATCTCTCGCCTGCCAACCGCAGGATTGAGTTCGTGAACCTGCCGGCTGAGTGCACGATCAGGATCTACACGCTCACCGGCAACCTGGTCAACGTGTTGAACCATATCGGTATCAACCGCAGCGGCTGGGGCAACTACACCGATTTCGACCGCCTGTCGCAGGGCGTTCCGACAGTGTTCACAGGTTACGATAACCATGGCGGTGTCGAACCCTGGAACCTGAGGAACCGTTTTGGCCAGATCGTGGCCAGCGGCCTGTATCTCTACCACGTGACGGATCAGCGGGGTGAGACCTTCACCGGCAAGTTCTATGTCGTCAACTAACTTTCGATCTGCAGGAGTTCAGTATGACAGCCATGGAACTTAAACCCCGCAGTAGATACGGAGGTAATCGTATGTTGATAAAAAAGGCAACACGCGTATTAATCGCCGCCTGCGTATTCCTGACGTTCGTCACTGGTGCCGTTTTGGCCCAGGGAGTGTCGCGGCAGGATTACACCGGTTTGGATAAGTACATCCCCCAGGGCAGGCCGGACAACGCCTCGTTTACTGGCGTGCGCGCCGCGGAGTTTCTGACGATTCCGATCGGCGCTCGCGGGATTGCGATGGGAAGTGCTTACTCCGCAATCGCGGATGACATCACCGCAATCTGGTGGAACCCGGCCGGACTGGGATTCCTCCAGAATAGCGAAGTGATGATGACGTTAGTCGATTATACTCTCGACATCACCTACAGCTACGGTGCGTTCGCCACACCGGTTGCTGACGGACGGGTTGTTATCGGAGCATTTTTCGGCTACCTGGATGTTCCCGACATGGAGATCACCACGGTCAGCAGGCCGGATGGAACCGGCCAGTTCTTCAACGCCTACGACTTCCAGATGGGCGGCTCCGTGGCCCTCAACCTGTCCGATCGGTTTACCGCCGGTGTGAACATGAAGTTCATCCACCAGGACGTTTACAGCAACACCGGTGGCGGCGCCATGGCGTGGGACGTCGGCGCGATCTACCACACCGAGCTGGCTGACAAGGAAATCAAGTTCGCCGTCTCGATCCAGAACCTGGGTACGAACATCAAGATGGCAGGCTCTAACCTGACGCGGTTCATCGGTCCCGAGGACCGGGGCGGACTGTCCCCCGATGGCTACACTGATTACTCGACTGACAAGCTGGCCATCTCCCGCCGGAACGACCGCGAGGCTGATCTTCGGACCCACACTTACCGCCTGCCTACGTCGGTGAAAATCGCCCTCGGTTACAATCTGGTAACCACGGAGAACGCCAACTGGCTGGCTACCGCTGAAATCTGGCGTCCGAACAACATTCCGATGACCTACGCCGCCGGTACAGAGGTGTCCTTCGCCTTCAACCCGGTTATCTCGGCAGCGTTGCGCGCCGGCTGGAAGATCCAGAACGACGAGTACACCGAGGGCCAGGATGAGTTCGGTTACAGCTACTTCGGCGATGACCCGACTTTCCGCGGCTTGAGCTTCGGTGGCGGTATCAAGCGTACTTTCGGCAGCAGGTTTGTCGAATTCAGCTACGCCTATCGCAACAAGGGACGCCTGTCGGCTGACAACTTCTTCACCGTCAGCTTCGGCTTCTAGTCCCCTGGCGACAGGATGCAGCAACAAAAAACCCCCCTCCCATGCGGGAGGGGGGTTTTTTGTTGCTCTTCCGGACTGGCGTTCGCTCCGGCTGTCAGGTCAGGCTATCCCAACACCTCGTCCATGGTCACCTGACGGCCGCCCTCGAGCGAGCTGTTGTATAGCATCAAAGCTGCCAGCGAAGTCAGCCGGGTGCTTTCCATGTCCATCACCGGCTTGTCGCCGTTACGCACACAGGCCAGGAAATGTTCCAGAGCTTTGCGGGAAGAGTTCTCGGTGTTGCCGCGGAAGTCGGCGATCTTGTCCGGCTCGGTGATCGGGGCCTCGCTGATGTTGAGCGACTGGCCCAGTTTGACACGGTTGAACTTATGGTCGATCCCGACCTGCTGGAGATGCCGCGTCGATTTTTCCCAGAAGATGCGGAAAGCCGGACCCATGTACTCTAGCGTGCCGTGAGTGCCGTGGATGGCCCAGCCGCTGCCCCATCGGCTGTTGGAGAGGTGGCCGCTGGCCACGCCCAGCACTCCGTCCTCCATCTCCAGGTAACCCATCAGGCTGTCGTGATGTTCGCGGCCGTCGTCGTAGACCATCAGCTTACCGTCGCACGATGCCTTAACCGGCCTGGTCCCGAGAATGTCCAGCACCATGTCGATATTGTGGGTCAGCAGCTCGGTCAGGATTCCGCCGCAATATTCCCTGTACATCCGCCAGTTGAGCACGCGCTCCCACTTGGGATCTTCGATATCCTTGCGCCAGCTCGTGTTGCGGTCGTAATGCACGTAAAACTGGGTTATTTTACCGAACGTGTTGTTCTGCACCAGTTCCTTGGCCTGCTGGAACGAATCGGACATCCTGCTCTGATACCCCACTAGATAGACCAGCTCGGGATGGCTTTCAACCGCTGCTTTAACCTGGTTCAACTGCTCGACAGTCAAGCCCATGCTTTTTTCGCTGTAGACGTGCTTGCCGGCTTCGAGGGCCGCCACGCTGCAGGGAACGTGCAGGAACAGCGGCGGCGCAACCACCACTGCGTCCACATCCTGCTGCTCGATTATCTTTTCCCAATGCTCGTGGGCGCGCACCTTTTCGTTGGCGGAATACTCGACACCCTTCTGGAGATGAGGCGGATAAACGTCGCAGACATCGGTGATCGTGATACCGGGCATTCTGGCCAGCAGGCGGATCAGGTAGCAGCCCCGGCTGCCCGTGCCGATCACGCCGACATTCAGTTGGCTGTTCATGTTCTGCGCGCTCAGTAGCGCCGGAGCCCCCAGGACGGCTATGCCGGCTGCGGCGCTGGCGGAACTCCGCTTGAGAAAATCGCGGCGGGAGAGGTTGTCCGTATGTTCTGATTTAGTCATCAATCCTCCATCCCCGTGGTCAGCTTGCCGGCCGGCATTTAGTGACCGACAGCCACTTTGATTGTTTTATCGCTGCCAAGAATTCCGGTTAGTACAGCGAAATCTTCGCCTGGCCTCCGCAGGAGATCGAAGCCATCGCTCTGGCTGGCTAAATTCATACCTCCAGCGTCAATATACAGTTCCACCGGCGCACCTTCAACCGCGCTGATTGTAAAAGCCAGTTCGCCGCCGGTGAGCTTACTGCCGACTCTGTCAGCGCCGCGGAAATAAACCAGCCGGGGATATTCGCCCCTGTCCGGAGTTACCAGGATCAGACGCGCCCGGCCCAGGGTAAGCCCGATTTTCTGTTCCCCGATTTCGGCTGGTTTCAGGGCCTCCGGCCACAGGTATCCGCCTGCGGCCAGGTCCACCGCCCGATAGCTTCCCTCGCTATCGAGACCGAGTTCGGCGGGCTGATGCAATGTCAGCGTTTCCTGACGTTCCGGCCGTTTGCCGCTGCCCGGCGAGGCGGCCCTGTCTCCGGCTGCCTGGTAGCCCATCATCAGCAGCAGGCTTCCGTCACGGGCGAACGTGGTCACGTGACTGCCGGGCTTGGCCAGCGAGATCACGTCGCGGCTGTCGAATGTTCTGAACATCCGGGCTTCGTTGGCGCCGAAAAAGCGCAGGACCTCCCAGTAGAGCCGGTTCATCCCGAGTTCGCTCTCCTGGTCCGAGGCAGCCCGCCAGTCAGCGAGGATCGACTCGTTGTTCCGGCTCTTGCGCAGCCGCAGCGAGAAACCGAACGTGGCCGCGAAATTGAGCATGTCCAGCGCGTTCTGCCTCTCCCGCCACATGATCGACGACTGCACACCCTGGCGCTTGCCGTTCCACGTACTGGCGATTGTCTCACTGCCGGCCACCAGCGGGTCGTTGTTCTCGCCCAGCAGACGCATGTCGAACCAGGCCAAGTTGGTGGAGGAAATCAGGTTGTTGGAATTGAGCAGCATGATCCCCTGGCCGTCGGTGTGACGGGCGACGGCGGCCCGCAGCCTGCGGGCGAAATCGTGGTAGCCCTCGGTGACAAACCGGCCGAGATAGGTGCCGCAGCCGTGGCGCGGGTTGTTGCAGAACCGGGTATGGAACCAGTGATCCACGTACACTCCGTCAAACTCGAAATCAGCCAGCAGCGCATCCACCTCGCGCGCCACGTGCTCTCGCCAGCCCTCGGCTCCGAAACACATCAGCGTGGTGTGGCCTGCGTATTCGATTCCCTTGGACTGCATCCATTCCGTGGCGTGCTGCTGGTAGCCGGGCGCCTCGAAATTCCAGTCGCTGAAGGTCACATAGGGGATTACTTTCATCCCGTAGCTGTGGGCCACTTTCAGAAATTCGCGGATTTTTTCGGGATAGGTGGGATGGCTGTAATCGCCGGAGAAATAGTTCGCCCCGCCGACAATTAGGTTGACGCCCACGGCCGCCCACTGGCGAACCAGTTCCTCGGCCGGCGGCGACCAGGGGTTCTTGCGGCCCCGCCAGCGGACCATCTGCACCTGGTGCGGACCGGGCCAGACAATCCGGCTGCTGTTGAGGTCTTTTCTCGGCAGCTTGGGCGGCGTGAGCTGTACGAAGAAGCTGCGGGAACGCTCCTCATCCGGATTTAGCACATAGGTCGTATTCCGGATATCGAACTCCTCCAGTTCGAAACCGTCCGCCCGACGGTAGATCTGGGTCAGAATGTCGCGCCTGCCGCGTGAGTCATGTGAGCCAAGCCGTTCGCCGCTTTCGCTCTGGACGGAACCGGTGGGAATAGTCCGGCCGTCCTCCAGCACCACCCGGCTGTCGCGGTAGCCGCTCCAGCGGTCGCCCAGGTCCTCCTTGGTGAACTCGATTCCGGTCAATGGATTGCCCAGGTGGAACAGCGGGGCGAAATGGGACTCCAGCACCGGCTCTCCGAGCGCTATCCCGCGAAGGCTCTGAGTTGGCGCGGGACGCAGGCTGATCGGCGGGGAGCCGGGATCAGGGTAGCGCGCAAGGAACTCCAGGCTCGCAGGCTCGAACGTGGTGTGCAGGAAACTGTGCCAGCGCAGCTTGACAGGCTCGGAAGTGGATAAGCCAACCGTTACTTTCATGAACCCGTCGACATCGCAGGAATAATCGACCCGCCAGCTCAGCGGGCTGGGCGAGGGACCGCCGTCCCCGCCGGTGTAGGTGCCCGAGGCGCTGACTTCCACGCGGCTGGCCGAGGAGCTTACGAGCCGGGTACTGACATTTACGCTTCCGCCTGCGTCGTAACGCCACGCACCGGTAAGCTTACCGGAGAACAAGGTGGGGCGCATCTCCATCGCTTTTTCAAAACTGTAACGGGCGCGCCCGTCTCCGCCGAGTTGAGATGCGCCCTCGTCATTTGGCGGAATCAGGCCCACGTAAGGGTTCGGGAATCCCGCGCCGTCAGCCAGGAACTCTGTCCCCAGGGCGGAGGCCGAACTCACCTGGCCGGTCGCTTTGTCGATCACGTAACGGAACGTTTCACCGCTGATCGCAATCGTTTCCCCGGTCTCCCGCACTTCCAGCGGCCGGTAGACGCCGAACACCTTGCCGTTGTAGAGCGCGTCTTCACTGGCGGCGGCTCCGCCGCCGTGCCGTGCGGACTGCTGTGTCCCGCCGCAGCCCGACAACGCCGCGGCCAGGATGATTACGATCAGTTTGCGCATGAGTGAGCTCCTCGGGAGTTTATGGTTGACCGTTCCACGGCGGTCGAATAACCGGTTTCGGCTTATTCGACCGGTTCGGCAACCACCAGCAGGCTGCCGGTGAACGCGCAGTTGATTGCAGGGTCGTGGGCGCTGACCTCCCCCAGATCGGCGCCGTTGATATAGTCGCTGACCCTGTAGGTTCTGCCCTGGAGGAGGCCGCGAATTTCAAGCGGCTTGTTCCCGGCCCAGCGCTCGGCGAAAAACGCGTAGTAAATCTTACCGTTTTTCCGGACGGCATGGGCTTCTGGTCTGTCCCAGGCCAGATCGTACAGGTTGAGGTATTCTCCGCTGCTGAGCATCCGCCTGTTGTACAGACCGAACCAGAGCTGCCATTTCTTGCGCTGGGCCTCGGAAAGAGCCGAGTAAAGCGTAGTCAACTGGGCGCCGGTGCCCACCGCGCTCTCGAACGACTCGGGCACGGACCATTCCTCCCATTCGTGAATCGGAATCTGGTAGCAGTCGCCGACACAGAACGATGGCCCGCGGAAGGCTTTCTCCACCTTGATCCGCCGTCTCATCTGGGTCAGATTCGTGGGGTCCGAGGCATTGGCCACATTATAGTATGGCATCTTGAACGGGTCGTGGGGCAGGCTGCAGATACACATTTCCACCGGCGCGCCGGGTTTGATCCGCTGCGCTGCCTGGTAGATCGCCTCGTACATCGCGCTCTGGCCGGTGAACGAATCGAGCGGAGAATCGTGGTTGTGCGCCGGGTTGAAACAGGGTGGGGCCGCGCTCAGACCGGTGGTGTCGAGATAAAGTCCGTCATAGCCCCAGTCACCCATGAATTTCTCCACCAGGCCGACCACATGGTCGACAGCCGGTTGACAGCCCGGACAGAGGTAATGGAGCTTGCGGCCGCAGCGCGGATAGCTGCCGTCCTCGTTCCGGATCAGCCAGTCGGCGTGATCCTCGTAGAGCCGGCTGTCGCGCTCGACTCCCGGCGGGTACCACCACAGGCTGGTCATGAAGCCTTTCTGTTTTATTTTCGTCACAAACTCGCGCATGTCCTTGCCGCCGCCGGGGAATTTGCCCTTATCAGGCTTAGGCTCCCAGTCCCCGTAAGTCGTAAACCACCCGTCGTCCAGCATCGCCATGCCGATCCCGAACCGCCTGATCTCGTCCAGCGCGCCGAAAATCTGTTCCCGGGTGAAATCCAGCCCGAACCCCCAGCTTTTCCAGTACGGCTTGTAACAGGCCTCGGGAGAGCCGGTCAGGATTTGCAGGCCGCGGGCGCGCAGCAGCGTGGTCCACGAGCGGATGGCGTCGTGGAAATCCAGCCGGTGAGCAATCAGCGCGCTGCGCAGGGACCTGGTGCTCTCTCCCGGCTGGAGGACCGTTTTCTGGCCGAACCGTGACTCGGGAGTCTCGGACAGCGCCGCCTCCACCAGCCCGTCGCCGCGGGTGCGCACTGGCAGCGAGGCCCAGACAGGGTGTGTCTCCGCGCTGGCGACAGCCAGGCCGCTCGACGGCGACCAGAGGTCCACCAGCGGCGACCCGCCGCCCTCGCCCAGGCCGGGCTTGTCCGGGTCGGCGCCGGTGAAATTCCGGCGGTTGAATTGCGAGTCGAGCCAAACCACCGAGTAATCGTCGCCCCAGCGGCCCGCAGCTCCCAGATACGATGCGAACTCCCAGGGAGGTCTGCCGGGATCATCCAGCCTGCGGTCGAGCAGTACGCGGCAGGAGACAAGCTCGTCGATAGAGAGCGGCTGCACGCCGTTGTTGGTATATTCCGCGCGGGCGGTTACCACTCCGGGCAGGGTATCATAGAAATCCAGCGTGAGGGTCAGCCCGATTTCGACCGGCGGGTAGAACTCCCTGCCGTGCTGGCTGGCCGCGGCGTTGATTATCAGGCTTTTGCCGCTGACCGCGCAGCCGGCCAGTTCCAGTTGTTCCACACTGTTCCAGTCCACCCGCCAGCCGTCGATATCGAACCCGCCGAGCCGGGCGACAAACGAGCTGTGACCCACTTCGCGGGTCAGGCACAGGCGGCCGGAATCGTGCATCAACCGGGGGATCAGCGCCAGACGGTCAGTCACCAGCAGACTCAGCGGGCCGGACTCGGCCACCAGGCCTGCTTCTGTCGCGGATACCTTGAGTATCATTAGTTACAGACCCTTCCTCTGGTATCGTTATGCGCTGAAGATTTCCCATCCTAATTAGCAGCAAGAGAGGAATTGGGGCAATCGAAATCCAAAAACTTAACAACCCCCTGTTTCCCCTTTTGCCGAGGGGATGTTTTTCTTGCCGCCACGTTACCGATCAGTCAAACAGTAACCGGGTTCCGCAGCCCACGAAATAGATGACCATGCCGCTGATAGCCAGCAGCGAGGCGTGCTCGCTGCCGAACCCGCCCAGCACGATCCCGGAGATGAAAACAAGCGCGCCGGCGATAATAATGCCCAGGGTGACCTTGCCCGGCAGCGAGCGGGGGATGACCGAATACCAGTCCTTACCCTCGCCCCGGTCGCTGCGGCGGATTTTTTCCACCCGCTCGGGATCGGGAGGCGGGAAAAACGGGCTGACAGTCAAAGTCAGCAGGCAGGCGCCGACGAACACAGAGAGCGTGGTCCACCAGAGGGGATCTTCCACCTGCCAGACCGCACAGAGGTAGCTGGCCGCCAGCCCGATCAACGCTCCGCCGACATAACCCGCCACAGCGCCCTGCTCGTTGATCCGGCGGCCCTTGAGACCGAAAATGATCGCCACCACGAAGATGGGCGTGTCGAACACGGAGATAAGGGAGAGGAAGTTGTCGACAATACTGCGGCCCGATGCCTTGGCGGCGATCGCGAATATCACCATCAGCACGGTCATCAGGACGGTCATGTAGCGGCTGAACTTCAGGCGCTGCTCGCCGGTCGGCTCTGTGCGGCGGAGGCGCTGCCAGACGTCCTTGGCCAGCACGGTGGCCCCGGCGTTAAGCTCCGCGTCGATAGTTGAGAGCTGGCTGGCCAGCAGTCCGACGATAAAAATTCCCAGCAGGCCCAGCGGAATCCGGCTGACATAGAGCTGGGTCATGATCGAGTCGGCGTCGAACGCGCCCGGATCGGCCACCAGCAGCGGAGCGGCCAGACCGGCGAAAAAGTGGAACGGGTTGACCGGAGTGAGGATAATCCCCACCAGCACCATCGCCACTACCAGCGTTTTGACATTCTTGCTGCCGAACGAGCGCTGGATCATCCCCTGGTCGCAGCAGAAAGCCACGATGCCCAGGAACAGGATGGCGACAATGAACTTGTAGCCGAACTTACCGCCTGCGGGGACGAAATTGAGCGCCTCAGCCGGGACTTTTTCGATAATCCCCGGCAGCCAGCCGGCCTCGCCGGCCACGAACCAGTAGCCGATCAGCGTGGCGATCAGGATCAGGATGAACTGGGCCGCGTCGGCGAAGATGACGCTGATCATCCCGCCCTCGTAGGTGTAGATACCCACCACGACGGTGAAGATGATTATCCACCAGTAGAAGCCGATTGCGGGTACAACCACGGAGCCTGCCAGGGCGGTGAGGTACATCATCAGGCCCAGCTTGCCTGCGCTCTTGAGCGAGTACATCCCGGCGGTAATCGAGTGGGCTCGGGGGCCGTAGCGCAGGCCCATGAACTCCGGGATCGTGGTCAGGCGCAGGCGGCGGAAGCCGGGCATGATAAACAGGCCGCAGAAGGCGAACGCCATGTTGCCGGTCCACTCGTGCCAGATGATACTCACGCCCTCGTAGGCGGCCTGGCCGGCCTCGGAGATGAAATTGTACATCCCCAGGTTGCAGGCGGCCATCGAGCAGACCACCAGTACCACAGGCATCTGACGGTTGGCGAGGTAGAAATCATCGGTATGGGCTACGCTGCGGCTCAGATAGCGGCCCAGGCCCAGCATGAACGCAAGCCAGATAAAAATTATCGCAATGTCGAACGTACCCAGCATGTTCGCTCCCTGGAAGCTCGGTTAAGCTGATCGAAAAGTTGGACTCGTCTATTCCTGGCTTTCGGTGTGATGTCCGCCGCGGGTAAACAGTTTGAATGCCTTGAACGCACCGAGAGCCACCAGTACGATCACGACGATTACGAAGGCGAACGACGCTATCTCGATCAAGTGCATGTAACAACTCCCGGTTCAGTTATAAGTGCACGCGCGGGCCTCGTCGCCAAAAGTGCGCATCAACTCTTCGTCGGCTTCGAAAAAGTGGTCGCTGGGCGCCAGGATGTAGCCTCCGCCATCGCCGGCCTGCTCGAAACAGCGGCGGACCTCGGCGCGGGTCTCCTCTGGAGAACAGCCGGTGAAACAGTGCCCCTGGTCGAACCCGCCGATCATGCAGACTTTGCCGCCGATCCGCCGGTTGGCTTCCGCCAGCTCGGTGTCGGCGCCCATCGCGGGCGGAGTGAACGTTTCGACCGCGTCCGGCCCCATCCCGGCGATCAGCTCCAGCAGCGGCATGATCCCGCCGCAGATATGGTAGACAATCCGCTGGCCCGCCTCGTGTGCGGCCTCGATAATCCGGCTGTCGCTGGGGGCGACGAACTCCTCGAAGATAGCCGGACTGATCACCGTGGAGCTGGCCGAGCCTCCGCCAAGTTCGAGCAGGTCGTAATTGGCTCCGGCGAGCGAACGGGCGAACACCAGTTTACGCCGCAGCAGGATATCGAGCAGTTCATGGACCCAGGCCGGATCGTCGAACGTCTCCATGATCAGCTGCTGGGTGCCGGTCAGGCAGGTGGCGTCCTGCCACGTACCGGGCTGGCCGTAGACGTCGAAACAGCAGATATGCCCGCGCACGATCCCGGTTTCGCCGAATTCGGCGGCCTGACGGTTGACCTCGTCCACGTCGCATTTGGGCGCGGTGGCGAACTCGGCGATCAACTCGATATCGCTCTTTTCCTTGATCAGATTCTCCGCGACCCAGGCCGTTTTGCCGTCGTCCTGGATCACCATGCCGAGCTCGCCGCGGGGAGTGTGGAAGCGGTAGCGGGTCGTGCAGTAATCCGGGTCGGGGATCTGTTCGGAAGCCACCCGCCAGTGGTCACTGGCAACCCTTGTGCTTTCCAGGAAACCAGCTTCACCCTGATCCGGATCCGAATACTCGCCGGAAGCTTTGTCCGGACGGTGGGGCACCGTCCAGAGGATCGGGTCCAGCCCGTAGCGCCGGAAAAAATCCATCCGCGATGCGCCGCCGAGGCTGTCCCTGAGATACGAATCCATTACGTGATGAGTCGTGACAGGCAGACGGTCGGGCTGACGGCGGTCCAGGGCCGCCAGCAGCCTCTGGCGGGAGGACATCACCTGACAGCCTCCGAGCGGTCGAAATCGATCTCCTTCTTGACTAGCATGTATCCGCCGGGACGGCTCTGCCAGCGCTCGGGGATTTCATCCAGGGGGTCCACGGCCACGTACACCAGCCGGGTGCCGCTCAGGCCGCTTACATCCCAGTTCACCCGGGCTACGCCGAACTCGCCGGGGGCTATCGAGGGAATGATTGTCTCGCCGATCACGTTGCGGTCCATCCGTCCCGCCACCGGCTGGCCGTCGTAAAAGCGCACCCGGACATTACGTGCCTCGCGGGCGCGGGGGAGATGCCCATAAAGGTTCTGGTTACGCACCAGGGCGGTGACAGTCATGTTGTCACCGTCGCGGCTGAAGGTTACGAACGAAGGGTCCTTGAGCACCAGTTCGGCCTTGTTGTAGACAACCAGCGGCCGGCTGGTGCGGTTGTCGCTCTCATCGGCTTCGGCGATTTCATTGTCCGGGTCGACCACCGCGTGGATAGTGTTGCTGATATAGCCCGTGCTCTTTTTGCCGCTGCCGATCGAGACCCCGGTGCCGGCGTCGGGCTGGTACTGGACAGCCGTCCAGGGAACCGATACCTCCACACTCCGGCCCGCACCGAGGGAGGCGACCGTGACGTCCTCGCCGATCCGCATGCCGCCATCGTCCGGGTCGCCGTCGAAAAAGCGCACTTTCACGTTTTCGGCAGGGCTGTCTCCCCGGTTGGTAACCAGGGCTGTGATCTCGATCCGGTCGTCAACCGCGGGGTCGTCCTGGCTGAACAGGATATTGGTATCCTCGAGCCAGTGGAACGTGACCTTGCGCGCGTGCCTGCCCCGGCTGTCGTCACGCCACACCAGTCTGTTGGTTCCGGCCTGAAGGTCGGGCAGGATCATCGGGCGGTAAAACAGGTCGGCGGTCAGGGAGATATCGCGCAAGACCACTTGGGCCGGGTCGTCGCCGGAAGCCATCCTGAAGCGTACCAGGCAGCCGTACTTGTTTTCGCTGTACCAGGTGACCCGCTGGGTCTCCTCGGTTCTCAGGTCGATCTCGAATTCCCCGGAGCCCTCGCTTTGCCACAGCGTCAGCCAGCTCTGGCCCTCGTCGGTGGAAAGCTCCACCGTTACCGGGCTGCCGTCGGTGACGCCGGCGGCTCGCACGCTGAGGCTGGGAACAAAATACGGGACCCGGATGCGGTAAACCATGCTGCCCGCCATGTTCGCGCTGCCCGGCGTAAACACCCCGTTAGTCGCGCGGATGCCGTCCAGCTCGACAGGCTGTTCCTTGATTCCTGCCGGGTCCAGCCTGCAGGTGAGCGTACCGTTGGCGTAGATCAGCGGCTCCAGGGTCATCGCCTCGCGTCCCTCGCGGTGCTCCTCGATCCATTGTGGAGACAAATCCTTGCGGTTCCACCATTTGCCGATGTTTTGCCAGCTCAAGTGCAGGAGTTCGCCGGCGTGAAGGTCCAGGGAGCTGTCCCAGACAGGGCAGGAGGAATTGAACAGGGTCCGGTTGGCGTAATGGGCGTTGAACCCGTCGTACCAGTCGCTGGCGGCGTTCATGTAGTTGCGCATGATCGAGGCGAACGACCAGTGGTTGTGCAGCCGGTTGTCGTAGTCCAGCCCGCGGCGGATCAGGCCGTCGTCCTTGTCCAGCTCGACCAGCGAGGCCACGGTGCGGTTGTCGTGGTTGAGGAAATAGCCGCGCAGGCGGGAGTCGTACATGTGCCACTGGTTATCGTAGTAGACAGCGCTGATCGTGTGGCCGCCGGGCATGCCGATCACGGGGTTCAGGAATATGGCCGGAAAATCCGCGGACTCCCAGAGCGCGTTGAGCAGCAGGGCGTAGTTTCCGCACCAGCTGAATCCCCAGATATTGATATATTCCAACGGGTCGTCGCAGCCCTTGCCGCCGCGGTCGTAGAGGTTCTTGATCGCGAAATAGAAAATCGCCCGCACTTTTTCCTCATCGGTCATGCCGGGACGGATTATACTGCTGGCCAGGGACTTGATACTGGAGAAGTCGAGATCGCCCTCGCGGGTCAGCCGCAGGTTTTCGGCCGGACCCTCGATTGTGATCCCCGTGTTGCCCGGCGGCGTCCGCCCGTCAACATCGATAACGAATTCAGCCGCAGCGGAACGGATTTCCTCGCTATGGCTCATCGGGCGGGGGGCCACTGCAAGGTTGGTAGAGGCGTAGAGGATGCCCGCCATGCCTAGCAGGAACGCCACGGGCATCATGTATAAAAAAATCCGGGGTTTCATCGCATCCTCCGGCCAAGTTATTGCGGCCTGTCGGCCGCCAGCCACTGACGCCATTTTTTTGCATTAGTTTTGTAATCCTGTCCGGTCAACTGCTCCAGAGCCACCGCGGCGCCCCAGCAGGCCCAGTCCCGTCCCTCGCGGCTGATTCTGTTTTCGGGGTCCTCCAGCGCTTCGATCAGAGGCAGCAGAGCCCGGTTGTCTCTCAAATCGCCCAGGCCCAGCGCGGCCTGCTCGCGGGTGAACAGGCTGCCCTCGTTGAGCAGCTCCACGAGCGGAGTGTATGCCGCCCGGTCGTTGAGAGTGGCAAGCGACCTGGCCGCCGCGACCCGGGCGCGCTCGTCGGAATCGTTGAGCCCGGCCAGCAGGCAGCTCCTGATTTTCTCTCCGGCGGGGGAGGAAGCCAGTTCCGGCGAACCGCTGACCAGCATTTCCCGGCCGATTTCGCCCAGCAGCTGAAACGTAACCACCCGGACACGCCAGAAACGGTCGCTCACCAGCCTGGCCAGCCGCTCGTCTATATCCCTGACACCGAGCCGGGCAGCCGCCTGCACCGCCCGCCAGCGGATAAAATCCGCGGGATCGTCGAAAGCCGCCAGCACGGGAGTCACCGCGTCCCCGTTCCCCGAATTGCCCAGCGCCTGGACCGCGCGCTCGCGGACGTACTCATCGCTGTCTGAGGCGGCTGTAATCAGCGAGCCGAGGCCCTCTCCGTGACAGGTAACCGCGATCCGGCGCACCGCATCGAGCCTCACCGCCGGGTCCGGCGAGCCGAGGTGGCCGGTCAGTTCCTGCAGGGCCGTCCCGGCAAATGCAGCCGAACAGATTAAAGCAAGCAAACAAACGGCGGGAAAAATACTTTTAGCGGACATCGAACAGAAGCCTCCAGAGTTTAAGGCATGGCAACCCCGCCGAGCTGCGGCGGATAGAAATAACCCATCGACGCGGCGGTTACGCCCAGGCGGTACTGCCTGTCCTGCATCAGGCAGGTGCGGCGTGTGTTTGTAGGGATAGTGGTAGAATAAATCCTGATCTCGCCGGGCAGGCTGGTGATAATTTCCTCGCGCCAGTCGCCGAGGCAATCAGCGATCCCGATCACCCGGCCCTCGATCTCGGTAATCGTCTCCCCGTTATAATCGAATATCCTGCCCTCGCAGTTGATTTCCTTCTGAGCGTCGCCGTCCCACCATATCGCGCGCGGTGCCAGGACATTATTCCCGAAAGGTTTGTCGCTCATACGCTCACCCTTGGCCGAGTAGAGCCAGAACTGGCTGCGGTCGCTCTCGCCGGCGTAACATTCCATGCCCGGATGGGCTGCGTCGATATCGCCGACCATACCCTGGCTGTGCACGTGGGTGGTTTTGCCCTGGTAACTCCAGATAATCTTACCCGATTCGGCTTCGGCCAGGCACACGCCGCCTGTTTCATGGTGGGTTTCGAGGCCGTAAAAGATTTCCAGGCCGGGCCGGGCCTGGTCGATATCCGCTACATAGCCGACATCGTTGTGCCCCAGGCCGGTGGTCCAGATAGCCTTGCCGTCGTCATCCAGCGCCGCCGAGCCGATCACCAGTTCATCGCGGCCGTCGCGGTCGATATCAGCCGAGATCAGGCCGTGCTGGGCCTGGCCCTGATATTTTTCGTTCTCACCCGAAGCTTCCCAGTACCAGATTTTTTCCAGGCTGGCATCGAACGCGCCGGTCTTGATAATCCCGTAGGTGCCGCGCTGCATGATCAGCGAGGGGCGCTTACCGTCCAGATAGGCGATTGTCAGGAAGTTCCGGGTAACGTGGCTCATCGTGTCGAACCCGTCGCGGCTGAACCATGGAATCCTGGAGACGACTTCACCACTCGAGCCGTCCACCTTGACCAGCCATTCAGGACCGCTCACCACCTCGCCGTCGATCTCCCGCGGATCGCCCTCGCCGGCCTTGGTGTAGAGCTCGGCACGGCCGTCACAGTCCAGGTCATAGACGATATAGGGCGAATACCAGGTACCCATCTCGATTGACCAGCCCATGTCGTAGCGCCAGAGGAACTTGCCTTTTGATGAATAGGCTTCGAGCTTGTACGTGTCGCGGCTGCGCCTCCAGTAACCCGGCTCGCGCCAGGGATCGGTATTGAAATCGGGCTGTTTGATCACGTAGTCGTAAGCACCGTCGCCATCCAGGTCGGCTACAGCCACGTTGTGGGCATCGTAATTCCCTTGCAGGAGAATCTGCACGTACGGAACATTGAATGGCCAGGCGCGGACGAAAAAAGTTGCGGACGGTGGTCCTTCCTTGCCGCCCGTCACCGGACGCACGTGGTAGTAGTACGTCGTACCCTGAGCCAGGGTGCTGTCCAGATAACACGTGCTGCTGGTTACGGGCTTATCGTTGACCCGTTCCAACTTATGGTTGAAAATATCCTCGCGGTAAAGATTGAAACCGATGTCGGCCGGATCGCTCTGGAGCAGACGCCAGCTGACAAAAACCTGGCCCCGGTCGCGGGCCAGGGCCACCAGACCGCGATCCAATTTCTCGCCGCCGCTCTGAGCTGGAGCTGCTGCGGCGCTAAGGCAAATTAAACAGACAACGGCGGAAATGATTCGCATTGACATGGCACTTCTCCCTGGTTCGGTCAGATGGTAACAATTGCCTGTTCTGTCCAGGCCTACCACCAAGACTGCGGCATGTTCGTAATATCAGGCATCTCGTCCGGTACACCCCTGGCCGGGCCGTACTGCACGCTGCCGCCGTAGGTTGTCAGATAGAGCATACCGGGGTTGTTGACATCGGGAATCGGGCGCTGTCCCCACTTGAACCGGTAACCCGTGATCCGCTGCCAGGAGTCTCCCCAGTCGTCGCTGCGGAAAGCCGCGTTCTGGAACGTGTTAAGATAGATAGTTCCAGAGGAGTGAGGGTCGAGCGCGGCGGAGTTGACCCGGCGGACCCTGTCGAACACGAGCTGCCAGTTCTCGCCGCCATCGAGCGTACGGTAGACTCCTCCGCCCACGTCGCCGCCCTCGCCGGCAACTGCCCAGCAGAGGAGGAACATCCTGTCGGGGTTATCGGGGTCGATAACGAGGTCGTGGGGTGCGTTCTCACCGGGAGGCAGGTCCATTTTCTGCCAGCTCGCCGCGTTATCGTCGCTCATGTACAGCTCGCCGTCGATCCGGTGCGATTTTCTCCGGTCGCCGTCCTCGAAACCCATCCCGCGGGCGATAACGAGATAGAGCATGCCGTTTGAGGCGCGCCTGATTTTCCAGGCGAACCTGTTGTCGCCCAGTCCGTTGTTGACCTCCATCCAGCTCGCGCCGCCATCGATACTCTTGTACACGCCGCGGCCGAACATGGTGGCGTAGACCGTGCGGGAGTCTCCGGGGCTGTCCGGGTCGTAGATCACGTGGGTGCCGACCGAATTATCGGGGATACCGTTCATGCTTTTGCGCCAGGTCCGGCCGCCGTCGTCGGTAACCGCCACGCCGCCCTGGTTGTTGCCGAACCCGCGGGGACTGAACATCTTGTCGCGCGGCAGGTCGTGGGCGTTGCCCCAGACACTCCAGGCGCGGCCATCGACCTGGTGGTCCATTTCCAGCCAGTAGCAGGTATTGGTCCAGCGGCGGGGCACGCCTTCCAGCGAGTGCCGCCAGCTTTTGCCGCCGTCGAAACTGTGGAACAGGCCGATATCCGTGTAGGAGATAAACAGGTGCTGAGAGTCGAACGGATCGAGGTGGACGCCGTAACAGGTGGTGACATCCAGGCCGTTGCTGGTGAATGTCCCGTCCGGGTTTTTCTTGCTGTGAATCTGCCGCCAGCTGCGGCCACCGTCAGTGGTCTTATACGAGCGTCCATTGTCGGTGCCGATACAGATATCGGGGTTCTGCGGAGCGATGCCGAGGTGGATCGGGTTGCCGCCCCAGCCCGGACCCCACTGATCGTCCAGCCAGCCCTGGGTGAAATTACCGGTCAGGTAGCCGGTCCCGTTGGCCAGCCACGATGGTTGCCAGCTGTCGCCGGCATCGGAAGACTTGAACACGCCGAAAACCCAGAGAGTGGTGTCCTCGCGGGCCTCGCGTGCGTTACGGCTGGAGAGGTAGAGCACCTCGGCGGCGCTCTCACAGGCGTCAATATCGCGGATAGCGGGCACCAGGCCGTCCGGTACGTCTTTGAGCAGTCCGGTGTTGACCTGCTGCCAGCTGCTTCCTCCGTCGCTGCTGCGGAACACCCCGCCGCTGACAGAGCCGCCGGAGTTCTGCATCGGGGCCAGCACGTAGAGCAGCGGACGGCCCTTGCTGATGCCGCCGGCCACATCGACGATGAACCGGGACGGCAGGGCGATCTGCTCCACCTCGCCGCTTTGCTCATCGACGGCCACGCAGGCGGTTCTGGTGAAAACAAGCAGCTTGCCGGTCAGCGAGGACGGGAAGATAGCGAGCACGCCGCGGCCGGGCAGATCGGTAACCTTGCGCCAGGTCCGGCCCCCATCGCCGGTGGCCACCAGGAACGCCTGTGCCGACATATCGCCCCTGCCGCCGCTCATGTAACTGACCAGCGGAGCCATCCCGAGATAGATCTTTTTGTTGTCCGCCGGGTCGACCTCGATAGTTTCGATCGTCCCGTCGAACGCGCCTTCCACGATCTGGCTGGGCAGCATGTTCCGCCCCTGGACCGGGCCGCGGTAAAGCGCGTTTTCGACACGGGGATAGATAATCTCCCACGATTTTCCCGTATCGGCGGAGCGGAGCAGGAGGGTGAGTCCCATCCCGCGGTCCTCGCTGTAGCTGAATCCGCGCGAGGCGGCGTAGATCACCGACGGGTCCACCGGATCGAACTCGAAATCCTCCGGGACGTTCCAGAAATCGAGCATCCGCCAGTTGGTCCCGTCATTCGTGATATAGGCCGCGGTCATGTCGCAGTGCATCATCGCGATATTCGGGTCGTGGGGGCTGAAAGTGGGCAGGAACATCCCGCCGCCTCCGCCCGGACCGATCACTTTCCAGTCAGCATCAAGGACGGTGGGCGCCTGCTCTCGAGGCTCCGGCTGGGAACAGGACGAGACGAAAAGCGCCAGGCAGGTTATGGCCAGACAGGTTGCGAGGACTGCGGTTTGGCGGTACACGGTGGTCTCCGGGTTGTCAGTTGGCGGCGTAAGCCGAGTTGACGCCCACAGAACCGATACCGGGGTACCAGTTACGGGCGTTTTCACGGAAAACCTTTTGCAGCACGTCACGCGGCAGGGCCAGGCCCCTGAACGGGCCGTTGACCTCCGGTGCGCTCATTTCCTCGCCGGTGGCGAAATAGCGGTAATCGGTCATGTACGTTTTTTCCATCCGCTCCAGGGTTTCGCTCAGGCCGGAACCCTGGCCGCCGCTGGCGATATAGTCGGTGGCGTACATCAGTCGGTCCTGGTACTTGAGGAAAAAGCTGCGGACTTTCTCGCGGTCCTGCACCTGGAAGTGGCAGATTCTCGCCGACATGTCAACCGCGAAATTAGGGTAGAGGTCCAGACGGCGGGCCAGCGAATCGACATCCCATTCGAGACTGCCCAGGTGGGCGCCCACAAGGCGCAGTTTCGGGTGACGGGCCAGGACACTGTCGCGCGCGGCGATATGCTTCCAGTAGTGGGGGATCTCCGGGTGCCGGTACGCGTGATACTGCGGGTTTTCCCTGAAGTAATTGCGGTCGTTGTTGACAGTCATCGAGTCCAGCGGGAGCCAGCAGTTACGGGGTTCGCCGATATGGGCCAGCAGGGTTTTGCCGTGGGCCTCGATCAGGCGGAAGACAGGCTCGAACCGCGGATCGTCGATCATCACGAAACCGCCGTCCGGGTCCTGGAGCACCATCCCGATCTCTTTCCAGACTTTCACTCCCACCGCGCCGCGCTCGAAACCCTCCTCGATAGTCGCCAGCGCCCGGTCCTTCCAGTCCGGCTCGCCCCAGTTTTCCAGGTTGAACGTGGTAATCCAGGCCAGGTTGTGAGGGTACTCGGGAGTGAGACGCACGGCGGAATCGATTATCTCCGTAACACGGTCCCACTGGGTGCCGCGGGTGGCGATAGTGATCCATTTCAGGTTGTGCCGTTCGAGAAGTGCGAAAAACTCCGCTTCATTCGCACCTTTCAGACTCACGATGTGCGCGTGGGCGTCGACTTTGGGCATCGCCAGCAGCTCCTCGACAGTCATACCTTCGCTCTCGCTTGCCTCACCGGCGGCTGGTTCTGCCTGCGGGGCCCGGCTGGAACAGGCGGCCAGCGATAAAACAAGCAGAAAGCAGAGTGATGTGGTATTGAAACAGCGGTTGACGCGTCGTGTCATTGATCCTCCGTGAAAGCTGAAGCAAGATGATTTCAGTTGTCGCCCGCGGTTCTATCGCCGGCAAAGCGGCTGAAGGATGCGGATATGGATGACGGATGTCGGGAGTTATTCCTAACGGCAATATAACAAATAAACAGTGCGATACTCAATCTTTAGAAAACTTCACCCCAGCGCAACCCGCCCTGCTCCTTCAGGTTGATCGGGAACGAACCGTCGCCCAGCAACTGCTGGGCGCAGGACCAGTTGACCGGGCGGACCGTACCGCCCCTGGTGATCAGCTCGCCGGAGAGTTTCATTTTCTGTCCCCAGGCGCTTTCGGGAAGCAGAAAAGCGGCCTGACGGATGTCCCCGGCATAGGGCCGGCCGGCATCGAGGCAGCCGCTCAGACGCAGCGAGCCGTCGAGGCTTTCCACGCTCAGACGAAGGACGCCGGGCACTCCCGCCACCCCGTCGTTGACCATACCCAGGATCAGCTCCGGCCGTCCCCAGCGCTCGCGCTGCCAGACCCATCCCGGCCGCACGCGCCAGCCCAGGCGTTTCCGGAGCGCCGTGATACCGCCCGGCCATTGTTCGTTGTATTTCGCCAGGTTATCCGCCTCGGTCCAGAGGGCCCAGTAGTTGGCGCCCATGCTCAGTGCCAGCAGCATCGATTTTTCCTTGGCGTTGAACCCGGCCTCATCGACCGGGATTTTGTCCGTGTCGTGGTCACGACGCCAGCCCTGCTCCATCACAACCGCGCACCAGGGCGGCCTGTTCGAGAGCCGTTCGATCTGGATCGGCTCGTCGTGGATCACGCTGTCGCTGCGCAGCCAGCCGTGGTCGCGGACAACCATGTCCACCACTTGACGGTTACCGGCCTGGTTGGAGTCAGGCTGCGTGTTGGCCGCCAACTGGACCTTTGTCCAGGCGTTTAGCTGGAGACGGGTGATTTCGCTGAAAACGGCCTCGGAGACCGGGTAGGGGCTGGCCGGGTTGGGAAAATCATGGGAGTGCCCCTCGCCCCAGAAGCCGTACATCATCAGGTCCATGAACTCCACCAGCGGGTCGCGGTCGAACCGTTCGGCCAGCAGCTCGTTCAGCTCGCGGAAGGCCCGCATGAATTCCGGGTGGTCGTATTTCGGTTCGTAGTGGGGGCGTCCGTTGTTCAGCCCCTTGACCACCGGAACCCTCTCGCGCAGGAAATCAGGCAGGGCCAGGCGGTCAGGCTGGCCGACCGTGTTGGACAACTGGACGCGGAAACATACCCGCAGGCCGCGCTGGCGCGCCGCCTGGAGCGTGAGGTCCCAGACCGGATTGAGGTCGAGGCGGCCGGGCGACGACTGCACGTCGCGCCAGTCGCAGCGGATATAGAGCAGGTCCACGAACGGCAGTGAAGACAGCTTGTCCACCGATTGTTCGAGAGTCTCCCTGCCGGCGCGCACCGCCCTGGCGGGGCCGCCCTCCTCCCAGGTGTAGCCGATCAGCCCGGTGCCGTAGTTGCGGACGTGATGTTCGCCGGGAGAGCTGTAGCCGATCGTGGCCCAACTCGCCACGCCGTCGTCCAGGCCGAACGGTCCCTGGTTCAGGCGGTCGGGTACGTCCGGGCCGGGTCCGAAATCGTAGCCTTCCCACAGATGGATCGGGACATCGGCGCGGGCCTGAACAGCGGAAGCTGAAACAGATGCCGCGGCAGCCGCGGCGCTGGTCTTGAAAAAGTCTCTTCGGTTGGGCATTAAGGATTTCTCTTTGCTGTTCGGGTTGATTTGATGAGCGGATATTGGTTTTATCGTAACAGAACCATTTTGCGTGTCTGGGCAAACTCCCCGGCCCTCATCCGGTACAGGTAGACCCCGTTGGCGACAGGGTTGTCCTGCTCGTCGTTGCCGTCCCAGAAGACAGTATAGGTTCCGGCCGTGCGGAACGCATCCACCAGGGTGCGGATCACCTTGTTGCGCAGGTCGAACACCTTCAGGCTGACCCGCACCCCGCCGGCGGATTCCGGCAGGGAGTAGCTGATCGATGTGCGGGGGTTGAACGGGTTCGGACTGTTCTGCATCAGCGCAAACGGTTCCCGGTAACCGGGCAGGGAACCGGTGCGGTCGAGCGCGGTTTCGATCCGGCGGCGAAGGGATTCCGTCAGGCCGAGCACAGGCAGCGATTCCCTGAGAGCCTCTCCCTCGCCGGCTGTCAGCTCCAGCGCTTCAATCTGCCCGTTAAGCCCCTCGGCCGCCGCCAGCGACGACAGGCCCGGACCGCAGAAGCCGGTCATGATATCCCGCAGCAGGATGACAACGTCGGCCACCCCGGCGACATTGTCACCATTGATATCGCCGCGCAGATCGCCGGGATTGCGGAGTTGAAAGATCAGCAGCGCCAGGGCATCGGCCACCCCCAGACGGCCGTCCCCGTTGAAGTCGCAGCCCATGCCGTCCGGCTCGGGGTCTCCTTCGGTCATAAATTCCTGGTGCCAGTAGCTCCAGTCGGACCAGGCCTCCTCATCGGACTGCTGGCGTACCCGGAGGTAATAGGTCGTGCCCGGAGCCAGCCTGATTTCGTTTGCCAGGGAGCCGCTGAACGTACCGGCCGATGCGCCCACGACCACGCTGTCGCCGTCGGTGACCGGGTTCGAGCTCCAGACAACACGGCGACCGTCGCGGTCCAGCGCGATCCGGACCTCCCAGGCGTCCTGGCTGCCGGGTCCGGAGTAGGGGGTCTTGAACAGTTCGGGGTTGCGGCTGGTCACCACCGGTCCGATCCGCGAGGTGGAGATTACGAAATTGTCGTACCAGCGGTTCTGTTCCACCGGGGAACCGCTGTTCCAGTACGCTTCGAGGAAGACGGCGTTGATCCCGAAGTTATCGTAACTGCCGCGCCAGTCCACGTTAAGGCGCTCGCACTCCAGCTTGCCGTCGATCCAGAGCTGGTTCTCGCCGTCTGACTGGCCCGGCGTATTCAGCTTGCAGCGGGCTTCCACGCAAACCCACCAGCCGGACTCTTCGGTGCTGGAGATTTTAAAGTCGCTGATAGGCTTATTGCCCATCCAGCGCAGGTTGCCGAAATCGTTGTAGGAGGTGGTGACAACATAGTTTTTGCCGGCGGGCACGCCGCTGGCCGGGTCGAGCGTGAGCGATTCGCCGCTGCTCCAGACGTGGGAGATCATCATTTGGCGCCAGTCGGTGGCGGTTATCAGGCTGGTGGCCCGGGACATTTTGGCCGGGCCGCCACCGGTCCAGCCGGCCTGGTGCTTCACATAAATCCGCCAGTAGACCTCGTCGAACTTCACCCCGGCGCGGGCCAGCGCGGTATAGGGAGTGTCCCCGAAAAATACCTTGCGGTTGCCGCTGCCCTGGCTGCCGGCGGCGTAAAAACAACGCATCGCCTTGCCGTAGTTGCCGAACCGGGTGGTATTATCCAGCTGCGGGCCGCTGGACTCGGTGTACAGGCGCTCGATGTCGAAATCATCGAACCAGATCAGCGACTGGCTGTTTTCCTGGGGCTGTCTCGAGGCCATCCGCACGCTTTCGATCCGCGGTATGTCGGGTTGCTGGGTTTGCGCTCCGAGTAAAATGGGCAGGCAGAGCAGGCAGCCGAGCACGGTTCGCAAGCGTCCGGGGTGCGGCAATAAACAAACAAGGTTTCGGTTCATTGCGGTCCTTTCGGCAGGTGTGGGGAAACAGGCGCAATCCGGCCCAAGCAGGGTCTGATAATTGCATAAGAAAAGCCGTGCCACAACAGCCCGTGGGCAAGTTTTTTAATTCCAGCAGGTTATGGAAAGAAAGGCGAAGAAGGTCTTCTCATATTTGCAAAAAGAGTTTCAGGAATGAGAATTTTTACTAGAAGCTGTTTATAACCTTAAAACGGGACAACCTCCGCCTGCTTCGCAGGCACCCCCTTTGTTAAGGGGGAATTGTCAGGTCGCAGGCTTTTTCGCACGGTGGCTGGGGTTATCCGGTTTTAGTCCCCCTTCATTAAGGGGAGAAACAGGGGGTTGTGTTTTTGGGATTACCTGCCAATGGGCGAAAGTTTGAAATAAAATCCAGTTATGAAACAGCTTCTACTTGCAATCCTTCCGGTTGGATGACTCCAGCAAAAAAAAGCCGTGGGGACGGATTTTCTCCGCGGCTTTCTCTGACGAATAAGATGAGCGGATATCACCTGTTTTCGCTGGTTTTCCCCGGCCAGTCGTCGGTGCGGAACGATGAGGCCGGCAGACGGGTCCCGTCGGCCGTGACATTGTAAAGATTCGCCTCCTCCGGGTTATCCCGCCAGGCATAGCGTACCGCCACCGGGGTGGGCACCTCGTCGCTCCAGACCACAACCAGCTCACCCTCGATCCTGGCCGTGGCCTGGACGAACCGCCGGTCCTGACCCGCGATCTCGAACCCCGCCGGTTCACCGTCGTCCCTCACCACGAGGCCCTCGCCCGTATGCGTAAACGAGATCCGCGCCTTGCCGCCCTCGATTTCCAGTGATTCGTACAGCGGCCCTGAGTACTCGATCCGCTCCATGTAGGCCGTCGCACGGGCGGCGCGGGCCAGCCGGAGGCCTACGTCCTGCTTGTTGCGCGGGTGGATGTCGTCGGCCTCGCCGATATCGGTGGTGACAGCCATGCCGGTGTTGAGCAGGTCGAGAGTCATGGTCTGGGCCTCGCGAAGTTCCGGCCAGACCTCGTCACCGGCGTTGAAATTCGCCAGCTGGACGAACAGGAACGGGAACGCGCCCACGCCGAACCGTCCGCGCCAGTCGCGGATCAGGGCGGGGAACAGATCGCGGTACTGGTAGCCGCGGTAGGCGTTGCTTTCACCCTGATACCAGGCCGCTCCCCGGATGGCATACGGGAGCAGGGGATCGATCATCCCGTTGAACAGCACGGTGGGCTGGTTGAAAAAAGCCGGCTCGGGTTTGCCCGCCGCGCGGGCTTCCTCGACTTCTTTCAGGTGCGCCTCGTAGCGGTCCTTCAGCCAGCTCTCGTCTTCGTTGAACGATGGCCATTCGGTGAATACGGATGAAATTTTGGAGTCGTTCTCCAGCGCCTGGCGGCTGATCCAGGCCTCGACAACGGTGCCGCCCCACGAGGAGTTGATTATCCCGACCGGGACACCGAGTTTTTCATTCAGTTCCCGGGCAAAAAAGTAGCCGACAGCACTCCAGTCGCCGACCGTTTCGGGCGAGGCCACTTCCCAGGCGCTCGACCGGGCCAGCGTATCCTGCGGCTCGCCGGCCTTGAACCGCGGCACGAAAAAGTGGCGGATTTTCAGGTTGGCGCTCGCTGCAATCTCTTCCTCGGCGTTCAGGCAGCTCTTGACCTGCATGGCCATGTTCGACTGGCCGGAGCAGAGCCAGACCTCGCCGGTCCAGACATCGGACAGCCGCAGAACGTTGGCTCCGGCTACAACCAGCTCGTGCGGGCCGCCCACGCCGAGGGGGCCGAGTTTCACCTGCCAGCGGCCGTCGGGTCCGGCCGTGGTCTCCGCCTGCTGCTCGGCGAAATAGACCACAACCTTTTCGCCGGGATCGGCCCAGCCCCAGACAGGCACGGCGCGGCCCATCTGCAGTACCATGTGGTCGGTGAAAATCCGGGCCAGCCGGACATCGGCACCGGCCGCCGCCGGGCAGAGGAGTGTTGCCGCCAGCAGGATTGGTGACAGGGCTTTGAGCGGAATTCTGGCGAAAGCCGACATCTGCTATCTCCTTGTGTGGGCGTTACGCAGTTCAATCAAAGAGTTCGAGTTCCGGCATGGTCTCCCAGTCATCGGTGCGGAACGGGGCAGCAGGCAGCCAGGCGGAGCCGTGATAAGTGCCGTAAAGATTCAGGTCCGCGGGAAAATTGGTCCAGGCGTAGCGGACCGCCACGGGCCCGGTCACTTGATCGCTCCAGACCACCACCGCGCCGTTTTCGATAACCGCTTTGGCGGCCACGAACACCCTGTCATCGCCCGCGACCGAAAAACCGCGGACCGGTTCGCCGTCGGATGAGGCCAGGCCATCGCCGGAGTTATTAAACTCCACCCGGCAGCGCGCGCCGGCGACAGTCATCGATTCGTACGCCGGGGCCTTGGAGGGGAGGTCTTCCAGGTACACCAGTCCGCGGGCTGCGATCGCCAGACGATTGCCCACCGCCTGCTTGTTGCGCGGGTGGATATCATGCCGCTCGCCCAAATCGATAGCCACGGCCATGGCTGTATTCGGCAATTCCAGCGCCGCGGCCTGGGCCTCGCGCAGCAACGGCCAGGTCTCGAGGCCTGCCTGGAAGCCGGGCAGCTGGACCCAGATGAACGGCAGATCGCGGCCCCATCTGTTCCGCCAGTCGGTGATTAAAGTCTGAAACAACCTGGCGTACTGGGCCGGCCGGGTGACATTCGCCTCCCCCTGGTACCAGATCACCCCCCGGATCCCCAACCCGGCCAGCGGCGCGATCATGCCGTTGTAGAGTACCGACGGCTCGCGGTAATAGGGAGGGTAGTCCCGGCCCTCGACCAGCGCTTTCTCCGCATTTGCCAGGTAAGTTTTATATCCGCGCCGCCAGCCTTCGGAGTGGCGGCTGTTCTCGGGCCATTCAGTCAGGATCCGGGCGATTTCCGCGCTGCTGTTCATCCCCTCTGCGCTGACCCAGGCCTCGGCCACTGAACCGCCCCAGGAACTGTTGATCAGCCCCACCGGGACCTCGCCGAGGTTCAGGTGCAGATTGCGGGCGAAAAAATATCCCGCGGCGCTAAAGCGGCCCACGGTCTCCGGGCTGGCAGGCTGCCAGCTGCGCTGATACGAGTTTTCCCCCTGGCCGCCGGTTTCACGGATATCGTCCAGCGGTTCTCTGGCATTGGTATGGGGTATTTTGAACTGGCGGATTTCCGGGAAATCGGCTGATGCGATCTCTGCTTCGGCATTGAGGCAGCGGTTGACAGTCATCTCCATGTTGGACTGGCCGGAGCAGAGCCAGACCTCGCCGGCCAGCACGTCATCCAGCACGATAACCTGTTCCCCCGAAGCAACCACCAGCTTGTCAGGTCCGCCCGCATCCAGCGGCCCGATCT
Source organism: Candidatus Glassbacteria bacterium (assembly GCA_019456185.1). Taxonomy (NCBI): domain Bacteria; phylum Candidatus Glassiibacteriota; species Candidatus Glassiibacteriota bacterium. The sequence goes on from VRUH01000004.1 coordinate 139,622, forward strand.
CCACGCGCCAGCGCCCGTCGGCAGCCGAAGTGGTTTTCTCCATGAAATGACGGAAGGATACCTTGACCTCCCGGCCCGGTTCGGACCAGCCCCAGACCGGAATTACCCGGCCGAACTGAAGTACCATGTGGTCACCGAAGATCGAGGCCAGGCGAAGGTCCGCCCGGGCGGGTGCAAGCGACGCCGTCAGGGCAGCGAGTACAAATGATAGCAGACAAATCCTTCGAAAGCTTAAACGCATCCGGACTCTCCGTCCATTGCAGAATTATCTTCCGATACCCTGTTGCGGCTGAACCGCCGTGGTCAGACGTTTCTCCAGCAGCGTATTGCGCGCGGAGTCCATCACAACGATATCCCCGCCGGGAGCGCCGGTTGCATCGAATAAAATGTTGTAAATTTTTTGCTTGTGACTGATCTCCAGACCGGGCCGCGAACTTACCGGGTCCAGTGGCTGCACTTCCGGCGGAGTGTCGTCGCCGTCCATGGCGGCGTAGAGCACGTTCAGGAATTCCGCTTGCCTGACAGGCTTGCCGGCCGATACCTGGACCCGCCACGAACCCCACTGTTCGCCGTCGCGCTGCTGGTAGTGGGTCATGCCGGGCGGGTGGTTTTTCCCGAACACCCAGAACTCCTTACCCTCGCCGCCGATTTTGTCGATTACAGCGTTCGCGGGCAGTATTGCGCGAAGGTACAGCCTGCCCCGGCGCTCATCGGCCGCCAGCCAGCCGCTGCGCTTTACCGGCTCGTTGACCGTGTGCAGCAGCCAGTACTTGCGGTATTCGGGCCGGGTGCTCTCCACCCGGTCGAACACCACGAAAATGTCGGGCTGGATGTGGAGGTACTGGCGGGTGAATTTCTCCAGCTTGTGCTCGCTGTAGCTGGCGGTGGCATCCCCGCAGACATACGTATAATACTGGTTTGTCTCGAATGCTGTGATCTGCCCCGTATCCCATTGAGTCCCGGCCGTCTCGCCGAACTCGTTGCGCCCGGGCCGGGGCCATTTCTGGCCGCCGTCGTTGGAGAGCGTGTCGTTTCTGCTGATAAACAGCTCCTGCGGGTCGTAGACCAGCACCGAGTTCGAGGCGATAGTGCGGACCATGTAGTTAGGCCGATGGTCGCTGCCCCACTCATAGCGGCCGGAGTTGATCGCCAGCGAGCCGCCGCGGAAGATCGTAAAAGCGTTTTCCGCCGGGTGCTGGTGGCCGTAGTAGAAATCCCCGCAGTCGAACACGCTGTAGGCGGCTGTGCTGTCCCAGCCGCTGCGCAGCACAACCCAGCCCGTGCCCTCGAAATGACGGCCCAGGGGCCAGGAGTCGTCCGGCCCCTGCGGCTCGATTCCCAGGCCCGAGGGGTCCCAGACCACGTCCCAGGCAGTCAGGTGCCCGCTGTCGTCCCGTTTGCTCAACTGCCACAGCGCAACCCTGTCGCGATAACGGCAGGCCAGGTATTTGAAATGCCAGGGCTGGATACTGCCCAGCACGCTGCCGGTATCGTCGATCCGCGGCCACTCGCCGTTGGGTTTTTCGCAGTAGGTCCACCAGAGGCTGAAATGCTCCAGATATGGATTATTTTCGGTAAGGTCCTCGCCGGTGATCGATTTCCAGCTTTCGAAGATGAAGACCGGCGTGCGAAGGTAGTTGTAGGCCGCGTAGCCCAGTCCGCTGTACATCCCGCCGTCGTCCGAGGCCACCTGGCCCTGCATCTTGCGCCACTCGTAAATATGCTCTTTGACCCAGCCGGACCACTCTTCGGCGGTGCTGTCGGCGATACCGCTGTGGCGGAGTGTCATCGCGGGCCAGAACACCGGGTCCAGGGTCGCGTACCCGCCGCCGCCGTATGGAGTGAACCACTTTCTGTTCCAGGCCAGCTCTCCGGCCTCCAGGATTTTCCGCCCGAACTCCCTGCGTTTTTGCTCGCTCAGGCCGTTGTACAGCCAGTCCCAGGCGAAACAGCAGTACTTGCGGAACTCGACGGCTTCCCAGTACCCGCCGCCGTGCTCACGCTCAAGCTCGAGATAGCGTTCCAGCGCGTTGGCCAGGTATCGCTCGCCCGCATCGAGGTACTTCCGGTTGCCGCTGAGCAGGTAGAGCAGGCCGCATTGACGGGCCAGCCGGCCCTGCTGACGGACCGGGATCGAATCCACGGGCTGGTTGTCGATAAACCCGTCGACCTGCGCCGCGAGCGCCTGGTAAGCTCCCGAACTTCGCCCCTTGCAGCTTTCCCGTACCTGCTCCAGAAAGTCTCCGCTCAGGATCAGCCGCGGGTGGCCGGTCACCTCGCCCGGTTCGGCGGGAGAATCCCCTGTGGGCGAGCAGCCGGGAAAAAGATTGAGTGAAAGTATCAGCAGCGCGCATGAGGCAAGTCGGAGAGTGAGTTTCATCGCGGCCTTCCGGGATAGAGGTGACAGGCTTCGCCGGGTATACCATAATCGGTTTGCGGCTCGGTCCACTGCTCAAAATTAAGCAGGCGGGAGTGTGTCCGCCAGAGTAACTTTCCATACGGGTGTGGATAAAAAGAAATTGACCGGGGGGCTGGATGTGAATATAGTAAAGCACCGGCGGTGATGTCCCGGAAGCATAACCGCCTCGGTGCTGAGAGACCATTATCCCTTCATCCAGAGGTCCGCCATGCTGAACCGTTGCGCTGTTCTGCTGATCGTTCTGTTCTCGTTTTCCGGCCTTCGCGCCGCCGATTACCGGTTGAGCGAACACCCCCGGATTTTCGTCAACCCACAGGGACTGGCCTCGCTGGCCGACAGGGCCACCGGGCCGCTGGCCCCCGAGTACGCAAAAATCAAGGCGCTGGCCGACAAAGCCGTGGCCGGGGGAGTAGTGCCGCCCGGGGGACGGTTCCGGCCGCCGATGGATATGGTCAGCGCGGGATTGTGCTACCTGATCGAGCGCGAGCTGGGTAACGAGGCCGACAAGTATGCCGAGGCGGTCAAGCGCTACTGGGGCGACGGTTCGGTGCTGGACATGGACGGCGACGGGTATTTCGGGTTCCACGGGATGGTGTTCGACTGGATTTACGATGCGCTCTCACCGGCCGAGCGCAAAACGTACGGCGACCGGCTGGGCAGCTGGCTTCGCTGGTACACCGACACTCCGGAAATAACCCTGCGCAACGGGCACTGGTGGTACAACCAGACCTGGGGACCGGCCCACCTGAACACGCCCAACACCCGCGACGGGATAACGCCCAAGCTGTTCGTGGCCCTGGGCCTGGCCGGCGCGGGGACGATGCACGAGGCCGACGCGGTCCGCTATCTCGATTCCTGGGCCACCCGCGTGCCGGCCGAATGTATCCCGGCGTTCGAGGAAATGGGAGCGGTCTGGAGCGAGAGTATGGGCCACGGCGGCTATGGCCCGCTGATTGTCATTCCCTGGGCGTTCGAGGCCTGGCGTACGGCCACGGGCCAGGACCTGTTCGCCTGGAGCACTCCCACCGGCTACCTTCGCGGGATGACCCGCTGGGCAGTGTACCTCACCGTCCCGTTCGCCGACCACACAGCCTGGATCGATGATAACCGGGCCGGGCCGCTGGCTAATTTCGCCCGGGTGGCGCCGATCCTGGGTGCGCGCTACAACGACCCCGTGGCCAACTGGATCAGCGAAAAGAGCGCCGGCATGGGCTGGCAGGAAGTGCCCTGGAACCGGCTGTTGTCCTACGATCCCTCGGTCCTGCCTGTCTCTCCGGGCGGAATGGATTATCCGCTGGCGGAGTTTTTCCCCGGCGCGGGCCATGTCTACATGCGCAGCGGCTGGGACGATCCCGACGCCACCTGGGTCTTTTTCGGCGCGGGACCCAAGTTCGCCGGGCACAGCCGCGACGACGAGGGAAACTTCCTGATCAGCAAGAAGGGCTGGCTCGCCCTGCGGGCCTCCGGGCCGGGGCACAACGACTGGGATTACTATGCCGGCGGATCGCTGGCGTTCAACACTCTGACGATCTACGACCCTGCCGAAGAGTTCCGTCGCACAAAACCGGGCGCGGCAGATGGTGTGAAAAACGAGAACGACGGCGGGATGATCCGCTATGTCTACAGCGCCCACACCCGCAACGACCGCGCGGAAATCAAAGCCTACTACAACGAGCCGGGGTTGTTTACCTGCGTGGCCGCGGACCTTACCACGGGATTCAGGGAAAGCAAGGCTGTGGAAGTCACCCGCCAGTTTGTCTACCTGCGCGCGCCGCAGGAGTTCGTGGTCGTGTTCGACAGGGTCGAGGCCACTAAAGCGGAGTTCCCCAAACACTGGTTCCTGCACATGCCGGGCGAACCGTCGGTTAACGGCAGGGAGACGGTCGAGCTTAAAAACCACGTTTTTTCCTACAGCGGCGACCAACTTACCTCCACCTGGCTCTCCGACCCGGCGGGCGAGGAGGGGGTAATCGGCAAGGGCCTTGCCCGGACATTCCTGACCACCCTGCTGCCGGCGGGCGCGTCGCTAGTCAAACGGGGCGGAGAGGGCCACGACCTGTGGGGCCACCCCGATGAGCCGACCGCGCAGTACAACCATCAGGGCCGGCGCGCCGGCCAGCCCCCGCTGGTTCCCTGGCGGCTGGAGGTGGCTGCCCCCGGCGGCAATGCCCGCGATTATTTCCTCAACGTGTTCGAGATAACCGATGGCGGCGTATCGGCTGCGGTGCCGGTACGGCTGGTGGATCGCCAGGGATATCTGGGAGCCGCATTCATTACCGACGGCACGCCGGTGGAGATAACCTTCCCCGCCAGCGGACCGCTCTTTACCCGGGTGAGGGTCGGTGACAGGGAAGTGTTTGTCGAACCGTGGAGAAAGTGACGGACAGCTTAACGATGCCAACGCAAGAGCGACGAAGCGCGCCAGCCGGGCTGCCGCCGAGTGCGTACGGGCGCTCAGGGAGGCGGGAGCATCAGGAGTGGAGCTGGTCGCGCTGGCCCGGCGGGTCGGCTGATAAAGTACATAATCAGATGCTGCTGAAGGTATTCTGAGCTGGCACTATCACTATTGCGAGAGGACAAACAGGATGAGGACTGCTCAGCTAAAGTTTCTGACGGTAATAAGTTGCCTGGTTCTGACTGTTTCATCCGCCGGCGCGCAGGCGCAAACCGAGCTCTGGAACGAGGGGATCAGCCTGATCCCGTACCCGCAGCAGGCGGTGCCGGGTGGCGATGATTTCGTGTTCGGCGCTTCGGTGAGTATCGTGCTCGACAACGAAGCCTCGGCTGCGGACAGGTTCGCCGCCGAGGACCTGGCCGGGCAACTGAAGGCGCGGTTCGGGATTACGGCCACAATCGGCGGGAACGCTGCGGGAGGGTCAATCGTGCTGACCAGCGCCGGAGTGCCGTCCGAGGGTTACGGACAGGGGTATGCCCTGTCCGTGGAACCGGGAAAAATAACTGTCAGCGGGAAGGGGCCGGGTCTGTTCTACGGGACCCGCAGCCTGGTGCAGCTTGTCCAGAACAGGCGTGAGGGCTGGGCGGTGCTCGGAATGAAAATTACCGACTGGCCGGATATCAAATACCGGGTGGCCCATTACGATACCAAGCACCATCAGGACAAGGCGGAATATGTCCGCCAGTTTATCCGTGAGCTGGCCGACTACAAGCTGAATGTCCTGCTCTGGGAATGGGAAGACAAGTTCGCCTACGAGAGCCATCCCGAGATCGGCGCGCCGGGAGCGTTCACGCCGGATGAGATGCGGGAGTTCACCCGCTACGCCCAGCAGTACCACGTCCAGATAGTGCCGCTGGTCCAGGGCCTGGGCCATGTCAGCTTCATCCTCAAGTGGCCGCAGTACAAACACCTCCGCGAAATAGAAGCCTCGAACTGGGAATTCTGCCCGCTCAAGGACGGCTCATATGAGTTGTTGTTCGACCTCTGGGACGAGGCGATCGCGGCCACGCCGGGCTCCGAGTTCATGCACCTCGGCACCGACGAGACCTATGAACTGGGCCGGGGTGTGGAGTGCGGCTGCCGGGCCAAGGCGGAGGAGATCGGGCGCTACGGGCTGATGCAGATTTTCCTCGAGCGCTGTTTCGAGCATATCAGCAAGCAGGGCCGCCGGGTGATCAGCTGGGGCGGCGAGTATCGTCCGGGCGAGAAAATCAAACCGCCCAAAGGGCTGATTGTCTCGGAGTTCACCGAGGACCTCGATATCGCTGAAGCCTCGCGGGACGCAGGTTACCCGGCCTGGGTCTACGACCCGAACCCGGGGATCGAGCACCTGTTTCTCCCTTATTTCTACAGGTTGAGGAGGGGCCGGCAAACGGTCGGGGCGCTGGAAAACTCCTACCGCCGTCTCAGTGTCGCGGCCAGCAGCGGGCTGTACGAGGGAATGGTCAACACGAGCTGGGACGACAGCGGGCTGCATAACCAGGTCTGGATGATGAGCTGGGTCAACAGCGCCGAGTACTCCTGGAGCGGCGCCGCTCCCTCGCTGGATGAGTTTATCGATAAGTATTTCGTCAGCTACTACGGCCCCGGGGTCCGCGACATGCGCGAGCTGTGGCAGCTGTTCAACGACGGGGCGTATTACTACATGGACACATTCGAGCGCAATGTCTGGCACCACGGCGATATCGGCAAAACGCACCTGCCGGACCTTCCCCGCGGCGATGCGGTGGAGTACGATCCGTTCTGGAACCGCGAGTACGCGGATATCCTGGCCCGCAGCCGCGGGCAGCTTTCGGCGATGGAGCGGGCCAGTCTGATCTGCCGGACCAATATCCGGAATGGCGTACGCCACCACTATGATTTCGAGATTTTCCTCACGATCGCCGACCTGATAGCGCATACCGCCCGGACGTATGTCGCGCTTTCCGAGCTGGAAAACACTATCACCGAAGCCCACCGGGCGAGGTTTGTCAGCCACACTCAGGTGGTGGGATCACTGCGAAGGGCGGCGGGAATAATCGAGGACAATCTGGACGAGCGCAAGAGAGTGTACGACAACCTGGTGGCTGTCTGGGAGAAAACCCGCCTGCCGAAAGGGATGAGTACGCCTGCAAAGAAATTTTTCCACTCTCAGGACAGGGCTCGTCACTACGCCTTCCGTACGGCCGATATGAGTTACCTGATCTGCGACGAGCAGTTGCTGGGCCTGGAGGATTATCTGGCCGGGCTGAAAAACTACACGGAATGGTACAAGAAGACTTACAGCCAGTTCCTGAAATAACAGCCAAGGAGTATGATCGATGAACCTGGTGAAAGTTCTGTTGCCGCTGGTTTTCCTGATGGCCGCGATGATTCTCGGAGCCTGCACGGGCGGGGCTGGTAAGCGCGACAAAAGAGTGGATTCCAGCACCGGCTGGCTTGGGGGTCAGCGCGCGGATGAGGACAAGCTCTTCGCCAGGGTCAAGGGCGCTGTCGATGCCGTGCGGATGATCGACACGCACGAGCACCAGGTCAGCGAGAAATACTGGCTGGAAAACGAGTACAGCCTGTTCAGCTGGTTTATTCAGCCCTGGTTCGGCCAGTACGCGGGCGGAGATATGGTCAGCGCCGGGCTGAAACCGGAAGACCTGGAAAAACTTCGCGACCGCTCGGTAGCGATGGAGAAGCGCTGGGAGATAGTCTCCCCCTGGTGGCCGTTCGCGCGTACCACCGGGTTCGGCCAGAGCGTGCGGCTGGCTGCCCGGGATATCTATGGCGTGGCTGAGATAAACGATTCGACCTGGGCCGAACTGAACAGGCGGATAATCGCCGGCCACAAGCCAGGCCATTACCGCCGGGTGCTCTACGAGATGAGCGGGATCGACGTGATGATTCTCGACCAGAATGTCCGCGCCGACCCCTATGTCCACAGTGATTTCGTCAAGCCGGACGTCCGTCCCCGGGTAGCGCTGGTCAAGCGGTTCGACGACACGTTTATCCGGCTCACTTCCGACTCGCTGAGCCTGATCGAGCGTGACTGGGGCCAGCGGGTGGATGACCTGGACGAACTGCTGCGCGCTCTCGACGACCGGTTCGACTGGATGGAGCGAACCGGAGTGTACGTGGGCGTCAAATGCGCGATGGCCTACGACCGGATTGTCCGTTATGAGGACGTGCCGCGCGAGGTGGCCGAGAAAATTTTCTACCGGATTCACGGCGGCGAGAGTGTTGGCGCGATGGAGCGACTGCCGTTCGAGGATTTCATGCTCAACCAGGTGGCCCGCCGGGTGGGCGAGCGGGGTCTGGTGATGCAGGTCCATGCCGGGATCCTGGCCGGTGGAACTGGCAATATCTCACGTACCAACGTGATCCACATGAACAGTCTGTTCGCCCGTCACCCCCGGACGAAATTCGCGGTGTTCCACGGCAGTTTCCCCTACATGGGCGAGCTGGCGTCAATAGCCAAGAATTTCGCCAACGTTTACATTGATAACTGCTGGATGCCGATAATATCGCCCAGCCAGACCCGTGAATGGATGCACTCCTGGATAGAGACTGTGCCGCTGAACAAGCTGATGGGTTACGGTGGCGACTATAATTTCCCGGACGGCAGCTACGGGCACAGCCTGGCGGCGCGGCATATCCTGGCCGAGGTGCTGAGCGAGAAGGTTCGCGAGGGTTATTTCACCGAGGACGAGGCGGAGTGGGCGGCAAACCGTATCCTGCGCCAGAACGCGGTCGACCTGTTCGGACTGGAACGGTTTCTGGACTAGCAGGATATGCAGTGGAGAGGAAAGGATGGACCATGGACGGGGGGGAGCAGCTGAAATTCAAGTGCGGAGCTTGCGGCTGGACAGGCACGGGCCCAGAGGCAATGAAACCCTCGGGCGAAATAAGAGAGGATTGGGAGCGCGTGTGGAGGTTCCGCAAGGGATTGAAAGACGAGTTCGGTACCCAGTTCTACCTGGGTACGATCAAATGGGAAAACGAGCTCGACAACAACCAGGTTTGCCCGGTCTGCGCCGGGGAAGCGAGCAGGGTGGAGGAGGAGTGATTCGGAATTACAGTATGCTTGATAAACTTTGACGGGAATATTCTGCTATTTCTTTTAGAGAGAGTTCGTTTTTGCTTACTAGTAAGTAATGTTTCTCAAAAATGATTCTGATCTGGTCCTCGTGTTTAGTGAATGAAAATATTACGATAACATCGTCTTTTAAAAACTGCGCGGCTAAAGGTCGACATATCATATTCGGAAATTTAGTCTCACCGAATGCAAAGTATTGTTCTATTTGGATTCGACCAATCTTGTCTTTTTCGCCTTTTGCTTCTACTGGGATTATATAGTGAGCACCTCGTTGGTCAATTCCCACATAGACTTCATCAATTTCAACTTGACCTATATCTTTAATTTTTGTACGTAAATGGTTTTGAAGAGAATAACAAGTGGCACCTGTAAATATATCGATGATTCTATTATATCTGATTTTTGCTAAGAGAGCCTGTTCGTTGTTAAGTGCATATTTGTCAATTACTCCTGGAGTTGAATTCAAGATTTTTGTCTCTATGAGACTTTTATTCGGAGTTAAATCTAATATTGGAAATTGGATAAATTTATAATGAGCTGTTCCGCCATATTCACCTGTAGCTCTAATTATCCATTCGCAATTATTTTTGGCGCTATCCCTAATTTTTTTGGGAAGTGGATATCTCGAACGGAAATGATAGAGAACGTCAGGTAAATTTCTAATATTATATGCGGCATTAAGTTTTTCCAGATCCTCCTTTGTAAAATCTATCTCATTATCGCCGTCTCTGTATTTTGCAAAGAAAAGTTTCGAAATAATTTTATCGTAATTGCTCCGCATATTATTATCCCAGGAGAGTTTTAGGGCCAGCGCAGAACTAATACCTCTTCTCGCATGTTCATTTTTGTTGCGCTTGCAAATCTTGTCCTGAATAAGTCAATGGATACAACTTCATATCCCAAAGATTCTGCGATTTCTGCTAGTATTTGGCCTGTTGGAATGAAAACTCTTAGATAAGAAGCTTGATCTCCAACAACATATCCAAGGTAGGCGCCTTTTTTCAAAAATACTCTCAATTCCGCAAGATGTTTCGCCATCCCACCAAAGTATAATTTTGTTACTCTACTATAGAGCTTTTCAAATCCAGATGTTTTACCTTGTTCAATGCGTCTTTTTTCAATAATGGCTGCTATTTCATTGATTATTGTGAAATTTTTAATCCATTGGTCATCTTTGTCTTCCTTATAGACTCCCCTTGTATTTGATCTTATAAAAGTCTTTTTCATTTCGCGTAACTCTTGCTTGTTCTTAATAAACCCAAGCATTACTGATTCTAAGCGAGTTGTACGGGAATAGTCTTTTTCATTTGGATAGGGAGGGGAAGTAAAAACAGCTTTTATCGATTCTTTGTCCAAGTGTTTCCCAATATGTCTTGAATCGCTGAGTATGACATCGGAAAGAACAGCTTTACTTCCCGCGTAAGCCTCAAGATCTTTGGAAATATTATTAACATTATTCAACCAACTAGGAGCAACTAAAGCGTCCTTCTTAGCTTTCCTAACACCGACCTCAGGGCCGAAGTGAAGGTTGCTGGCTGATTCAACTAGCATTTTTACAAATGCGATTAGCTCATGCGCAACGAAATCGTTCTTGGGTGAACTTTGAATAGCTCTGAGCAGTAAAAGTGATTTGTGTAATGGTATAGGACTAATTGAATTTTTAAGGATTAATTTCTCTTCCTCTTGCGTTAATGAATATAAATCTCTATTGGTGTCATGTCCTATTTCAAATAGACATTCCTCTGGTAAAACATCATCTCGCATATTTTGATTTGCTAAATCATGCTTCACTTTTTCTGCAATAGTATAAGCATGTTCTTGTAAGGGGCGTGCATTAATATCCCAATTGATTTTTACTTTACTTGCAAAATGCGCCATAGGGTTAGCTTCTATACCAATACTGCTAATTCCGTTTTTCTTTGCTTCAACTAACGTTGTGCCTGTGCCACAAAAAGGGTCTAATAATGTGTCGCCATCGGTTAACTCAAATCTATCGATGTAGTGTCTCACTAAATGCGGAGGAAAAGACAATACAAAGCGGTACCAGTCATGGATTGCCCTATCATTGGGTTCAAGTTTATTACTATTATTGGGCAACGTACTCTGATCGTATTTTAAATTGCTAATACTCATTGTTCTCGATTCTGAAAAACGAATGTGTGTTTTTAGGAAACCACTCTACGTAAAAATAACACAAATCCAAATGTTATTCCAGAATCGGTTTTTTATGGTATTGGCAAATTAGGATAGACGCAATTTTTGCCTTTCCTTACCGCTCACCAGGCTCCGGTTTCCATGTCGTGGAACAGTTTGGTGTCGTTGAGGTAATAGATTGTTCGCAGGACCTCGTCCGGCAGTTTGAACCCATAGTTCATCCACCAGGCTGCCTGTTGCCCCCCCCTTCACCCAATCTTTCCCGTTTTGACATCTCTTTTCACCAGCCTGCCCTCGCGGCAACTGAGATTGACCATGTGGCCCACGTTGACCGCCCGCACGCCGAATTCGATATCCTCGACCGGGGCCGTGTCGTTGCGGATCGAGTCGTAGAAATTGCGCAGATGGGCGGTGGTTGACCCCTCGGCGCCGCGCACGGTGTACTCGGACGGTTCGCCGGCGGTGGCCGGCGCGCCCTCCAACGGGCTCATGCTCTCGTCGAGACCCATCACCTGCCTGATCTGCTCTTTCGTCCCGGACGGGAAGCTTTTGGTGGAGTAGGCAAAGTTTTCGCGGATTGGCTCATGGTAGATCGTGAACGAGCCGCCGCGGAACTCCATCGTTCCCTCGGTACCGTAGAAAGTTAGTTCGGGTCCCTGGTGGCCGTGGCAGACCGAGGTAGTCAGTCTGAGCATGAATTCCTCGGGGTAGGTTGCAATCGCGGCGATCTGGTCGGGAACCTCGCGATAGTCTTTCCAGAGATAGATATCACCGAAAGCGAACACGGATTCCGGGCCTCGGACATCCAGCAGGTAGTGGGTAGCGCTAACCAGG